>JAFONG010000120.1 GCA_017418585.1 Erysipelotrichaceae bacterium
AAAGCAAAGACCCAGGCAGCACCGGCGAATTTTCCGGTCTTTCCGGCAGATATCGTGCAGCCGCCTTCAATCAGTGACAGAACATCGGCAATGATGTCGGCAAGACCTTTAATTCCTTTCTTTATCAGAAGTAACTGATTTTGACGTTCTTATTCAAACTCTTCAAGACTTCACAGAGTTCATCGATCAGTTTCATCTTTAACGAGATAGACAGTTCTTTGTTGTGCTGATGAGCCGGATTGACTGCGCACCCGGAAAAGATGATTATGTCGCTGGCATCCTCAAACAGAAGCGACGCCAGACGCGAAGCGCCGTCCGTCCTGTAGTTCCAGCTGAAATAGTCTTTGTTTCCTGAAGCGAAATCCCTGCCGTATTCCAGTACTCTGTTGAGTGTGATCATTCCTTCCGTGACCAGATCGATCCCTTCTATGGCAGAGATCGGCGGAATATCTGTTTCCATTTCGTTTGGAATCGTGATGATGTTTCTGTTCAGATGTCTGGCAACAATGGAAGCCGTTGTTCCTCCGCAGACGACATGTTTTCCTTTTCGGGACAGAAACAGGGAGACCATCAGGTCGTCATCTTCGGCCTTGGTCGAAGGACCCACCATCATGGAAACCTGCTGTTTTTCCCGGATCCTGACGCAGGCGGCAGTGACATCGTCTCCCGGTCTTCCGTTATACAGGGCGTTGCAGCGATCGGTCAGTGTCGTAGCCAGCACCTTGGCGCAGCTTTGTTCCGTCACGGTCTCCGCCGTGTATTTCATGACCTCGGGCAGAGTCCAGCCGTAATTGAGGATCTCCCCTGCACCGGCATTGATGACACCGTCAGACATCATGAAGAAGCTGTCTCCCGGCTGTGCTTCAAATTCCGCCCTTTCGATGCGTTTGCCGTGGATCTCACTGACAACGTAATCCGGCAGAAAGGCCTTTCTTTCACGCACCACGAAAGGAGAAGGATTGTCGTAGTTGTAGATGGTGATCCAGCGGTTGTCTTTCACGCTGATCAAGGAGAAGGTAGAATAGGCGACCCCTCTGTCCTTGCATACCGGCAGGGTAGCGATGACCGTCTGAACGCACTGCTCGATGTCGATATCGCTTCCGACCATCTTCGACATCATGATCGAAGTCAGCGTGGAAAGGATGTTGGCCTTAATGCCGCTGCCCAGTCCGTCCGCCAGTACGATGATATAGGAATCTTCGGAAAGCTTTCTTACTGAAACATTATCTCCGCACAGCGATTCACCGACATGATTCAATGAAACATAACCGTAATCCGTATACAGCTCATTCATCGCTCTTCACCAGACTTTTCAGTTTTTCCAGTGCGATCTTGGTCTCGGCAGTCGTTTCACCCAACAGAGAGGCGATCTCGTGAACGGAGCGCATATTCTTTTCCAGAAGAGAATCGGTAATCGATATCGTATTCTTCACCAGTTCCTGATGATAACGTTTGTTTTCTTCCTCGCTGGTAACATCGCGGAAGACGCAGACAAGCACCTTGAATTTCCGGTCGTAGGAAATCGTCTTGACGACGTTCCGTTCGTATTCTTTCAGATATTCGTTTTTGACGAAGATCTGTTTTCCTTCCAGCGCATCAAAGAAATCGGACGGATCCAGGATCGAAGCGACATGCTGACCGATCAGCAGATCCGGGGAAGAGATTCCCACAAGTCTGCACATCGTATTGTTGATCAGTCCGATATTGAGTTCTTCATCCAGAACGATCAGACCATTCGGTGTATTGTTTACAATGTTGTTGGCCAGAGACTGCGATTTCTCCATCAACAGCGGCAGACACATGTCGATATTGGCATAGCCTTTCAGAATGGCAATCGCCTTGTCCCGGCAGCTATCATAACCGCAGCAGCCGCAGTTGAGCTGATCGGCTTTGTCTTCCTTGCCCATCTTGATCAGCATCTGCTCTACCTCTTCTTCCGAAGGCTGACGATGATGAATCGGAGAACGGTCGTATTTTGTGAAAATGTCCGCTGTTTCACTCATACTGTAATCGAAGTCTTCAGAACCCGCGTAGGCATTCACCAGCAGGGCGTTTCTGGCCGGCGAACTCTTTTTCGTTCTGACAGCCGGGCCGTTGACGCAGCTTCCCTCGCAGGCCGACATTTCGATAAAACAGTTATGGATCTTTCCTTCCTTGAGATCCTCAAGAGCGGCGATCGCCTTGTCCATGCCTGAAACGACAATGTAGTCGTGTTTCCTG
>JAFONG010000121.1 GCA_017418585.1 Erysipelotrichaceae bacterium
ACGGTTTTCCGGAGTATGCAAGACGAATTGATCCGACGTGAAAAGGATCAGCATATGTCAGTATGCGTTGAGGTGGGTATCTTAGGATACCAAGCCAGGTGGCACCGCAGGAATATCGATCCTGTCCTAGCATTGTTTAGGACAGGATTTTTTTATCCCGAAAGGAGGATACACATGAATAGACGATGGCGTAACAGGCAAATGATCTGTCATTTAAAGCGTTGAAAAGGAGGGAAAAACGATGAAAAAGATGATAAGAATAATGCTTGTTGGTTTAATGATTTTAGGTATGTATGGATGTACGCAGAAGAATGAAGAGACAAACGATAATGTTTTTGCAATAGGAATCTGCAACTACGTGGATGACGCTTCGCTGAACCAGATCGTGGAAAACATACGGAATCAGCTGGAAGCGCTGGGCAATGAGAACGGCGTTGAATTCAGGATCGATTACCAGAACTGCAACGCCGATGCGGGGATCATGAAGCAGATCATCTCCGACTTCATTGCGGAAGACAAGGATCTGATGGTAGCGATCGCTACCCCTGTCGCCATGGGAATGCAGGCGGCTACGGAAGAAAAGAAGATTCCGGTAGTCTTTGCGGCTGTCAGTGATCCGCTGGGTGCAGGACTGGTCGATTCTCTGGAAGCTCCCGGAGACAACCTTTCAGGAACCAGCGATTTTCTGGATACTTCTGCCGTACTGAACCTGATTCTGGCCTTGAATCCAGAGATCAAGAAAGTCGGTCTATTATACGATGCCGGACAGGACGCTTCCTTGCTTCCTATATCCGATGCGAAGAAGATCCTGGGCGGGAAAGGCATTGAAGTCATCGAGAAATGCGGAACCAATGTTACAGAGATTCAGATGGCTGTTCAGGCACTGATTCAGGAAAGCGTGGAAGCCGTATTTACCCCTACCGACAATACCGTCATGGAGGCACAGCTTACCATTTACGAAGATCTGATTGAAGCAGGTATCCCACACTTCACAGGAGCCGATTCCTTTGCGTTAAACGGTGCTTTTCTGGGTTACGGAGTCGATTATGCCAAGCTGGGAAAAGAGACCGCAGACATGATCTTTGAGATTCTGGTGAAGGGTCAGAATATCGCTGCAATGCCAGTCAGGACCTTTGACAACGGTACAGCTACGATCAATACCGAGACCTGTGAACTACTGGGTTATGACTACGAGGAAATAGCCGGACTTTTCGCTCCATTATGCACAAGGGTGCAGCCTATATTAACGGCTGAAAGCTTTGATTAAGATGATCGGAATCATTTCTACAGCCCTGGAACTTGGCCTGATCAACGCAATCGCCGTTCTTGCCCTGTTTCTAAGCTATCAGATGCTGAATATCTGCGATCTGTCTACGGATGGCTGTTTTACTCTGGGCGCTTCCGTTGGCGCTGTTACAGTCCTGTCTGGGTATCCGTATCTGTCCATACCTGCAGCCATGCTGGCGGGGATCTTGTCCGGCATAACGGTCTCCTTTCTGCAATGGAAGATGGGAATCGATTCTCTGCTGGCAGGCATCATCGTCAATACCGCCCTGTATTCCATCAATATCGCAGTCATGGGAAACGCTTCCCTGGTCAATCTGAACAAGGCAGATACCGTCTTTACCTTCTTCAGAGATCTGCTGAAAGGCAGTTTTCTGGCATCCTACTACCGGATCGCAGCAATACTGCTGTTTGTCATACTGATCGTTCTGTTCCTGAACTGGTTCTTAAAGACCAAACTGGGTCTGGCCATCCGGGCTACCGGAAGCAACCGGATCATGGTGGCTTCCAGCTCTGTCGATGCGGATAAGATGACAATGATCGCTCTGGCTGTTTCCGGAAGCATCTGCGCCCTTTCCGGCTGTCTGCTGGCGCAATACCAGAAGTCTTCCAGCATCGATATCGGGTCGGGCATTCTGACGATCGCTCTGGCATCGCTGCTGATCGGCAGGATCTTCTACAGATATGACAGCCCGATGCCGGTCAAGATCTGCGCTTCCGTGTTGGGATCTTTCGTATTCAGGATCATCTACGCTCTGTCTTTAAGACTGAACATGCCGGCTTTCATGCTGAAACTGATCTCCAGCCTGATCGTCGCTCTGGCTATATCTTTCCCTTATTTCTATCGGAAATTCCAGGAAAAGAAACAGATGCGCAGGGAGGATGCAGCATGTTGAAGATAGAAAGAATATCGAAAACCTTTGATCCGAACTCCGTCAACGCCAAGAAAGCACTGGATAATCTGTCTCTGATCGCTGAAGATGGGGACTTCATTACCATCATCGGTGCCAACGGTGCCGGGAAATCAACTCTTTTCAACGCAATCGGCGGGTCGTTTTTCGTTGATTCCGGAAAGATCATTCTGGATGATCAGGATATCACCTACGTCAAAAGCAATCTTCGGGCCAAGAGGATCGGACATCTGTTTCAGGATCCTTTGGCTTCTACCGCTCCGGATATGAGCATTATTGAAAACCTTGCTCTGGCAGGCATGAACAAGGGCATGCTGTCAAGGATCACCGCAGAAGACCGCGACTATTTCCGGCAGAAACTGAAAGAACTGGACATGGATCTTGATAAACGGATGGATGTTGCGGTCAGACTGCTTTCCGGAGGACAGAGACAGGCCTTAGGTCTTCTGATGGCTACCGTAAATAAGCCGCAGCTGCTGCTTCTGGATGAACATACCGCAGCGCTGGATCCGGGCAGTGCCGAGAAAGTGATGGAACTGACCTGCAGGATCGTAGAAGACAACGGCATTACCTGTCTGATGATCACTCACGACATGAGCAAGGCGATCGAATACGGGAACAAGATCGTCATGATGGATCGGGGAAACATCATTCAGACCATCGACAAGAAACAGCAGAAAAACATCACGGTCGATGACCTGATCCGCTCTTTCAAAAACAATCAGGGCAAGGATCTTGACAACGACAGGATGCTGCTGGGGATATGATGATATAATCTGTTTAAGAGGTAACGACTATGAGCATCATCAGAAATGAAGCAAAGATAAAGAATCCGCTGATCGTAGGAATCAGGGAACAGCTGGAACACCGTGCCTTATGGATGTATCTTCTGACGGACGAGGCAAAGAA
>JAFONG010000122.1 GCA_017418585.1 Erysipelotrichaceae bacterium
CTCTTTCAGCTCGCTGTAATACCAGTAATGCATCAGGGGATCTTTCTGGTTGAAAGCGTTCCAGAACTCCTCGCCCCGATCCAGCAGTCCCAGATGGAAACTTCTCAGATTCGATACCTTGTCGGCCAGACATACCATTTTTGCTCCGACATCATCGATCTGACGGATCGTATCGATCGTTTCCTGTTTACGATCCTTCCAGGTAGCGGCCTTGTTTTTCTGACCGCGCTTGTCTTCGGATTCATAGGCAACCAGTCTGGCGACATGTTCGCCGAATTCTCTTGTGATATCTTCGATCGTCGCATCGGTATCTTCTACCGTATCGTGCAGAACGGCAGCACACAGAACATCGTCATCCAGGGTCATCAGCGAGACTAGATTCAGCACTTCCAGAGGATGGAAGATGTAAGGCTGGCCGTTTCCCTTGCGGACCATGCCCTTGTGGACCAGTGCCGCAAATCTAATCGCCTGATCTATCATTTTCTTATTTTCCTTTTCATCGTGAAGATGTTCTGACCGTTTCTTCTCTCGTAATGGCATTCATCCATCGACTGCTTCACCATGAAAATGCCCAGACCTCCGACTTCCCTTTCTTCAATGGAAGCCTTGACGTTAGGGTCTTCTTTTTCAAGAGGATTAAACGGTATGCCGCTGTCGATCAGATAGATCTCCACTTCATCATTATCAAAACTCATGCCGATCGTAGCCTTTCCTTTCGAATCCGGATATGCATAGTGGGCGATGTTGACAAACATCTCCTCCAAAGCTACGGTGATGGCCATCGTCGATTTCATGTCGGCTTCATGGGCTTCCAGACCTTCTTCTACGAAGGCCATGGCTTCATGAAGCTTTTCATCTGTCGCGTCAAATGTTCTTTCCACAGTTTCTTTATCCTTGTTTTTAGGTGTATAGTCGAATGCCAGCAGAGTCAGATCGTCGAACTGCTCAGCATCCTTGACAAATGCATCGATGTCTTCCCTGACGGCTCTTAAAGCCTGCGTACAGCTGACATCCTTTCCCAGTTTCTTCAGGCAGAAGATCAGACGGTCTTCTCCATAGAGTTCCTTCTCGCTGTTGCTGGACTCGGTAGCGCCGTCCGTATACAGGAAGATCTTGTCTCCCTTGTGTAAGGTCATGGTCTGTTCACTGAAACGGTAGCCTTCCAATCCGGCCAGGACAAATCCCGGTTTGCTGCGCAGATACGATATTTCTCCATCCAGCATTACAACCGGAGGATTGTGGCCGGCATTGGCATAGGTCAGTTCTCCGCTGTCGATGTTCAGAACGCCCATCCAGGCTGTGACAAACAGTCCGGCTTCGTTTCCTTCGCAAAGCAGATTATTGACCTTGGAAAATACTTCGGCAGGAGACAGGCCCAGCTGAGAATGGTCCTTGATCAGGGTCTTGGCAATGACCATGAACATGGCAGCCGGGATGCCTTTTCCGGAAACGTCGGCGATCACCATGGCCAGATGCTTCTCGTCGACCATGAAGAAATCGTAGAAATCGCCGCCTACTTCCCTGGCCGGTGTCATCGTCGCATAGATATCGAAATCGTTGTATTCGGGAAATGCCGGGAAGATATTCGGAAGCATGTTCGCCTGAATGCTGCTGGCGAGATTCAGCTCGGTTGCAATCTTTTCGCTTTTCCTGGTCTCAGCCTGCTGCGAGAAGATGGCGATACGTCCTCTCTTTGAAATTTCCACGCAGACGGAAGCGATCATCAGATACATCGCCAGTTTCGGAAGATATGCTCTCAGCAGATAGGATGTCCAGCTTCCTGAAAAATCAATCATTCCGCTTTGACGGATCGCATCCTTCAGAGAACCGCTTCCCAGCTGAAGCACGGTTCCTTCAAGGAAACGCACATAGTTCGAGTCCATCAGACCCTGTCCCATCTTGATTCCGAAATAAGAAGCAAGACCCGAAAGCAGAACCGTCAGTATCGCGGTTGAGACGCAGACCGGACGGGAATAGTAACGGATCGACATGATGATCGGACACGTCATGATCAGCGGTACGGCATAGGTCATCGCCGACTCGATCCTGGCGCAGACGATCGTATAGGTCAGCAGCATCAAGATTTTCAGCCACTTTTTCCTGCCCTTGAAGTAATAGCAGAGACCCGCCGGAATCAGCAGTTCTCCGATCGAAGCCAGAGAAATCCTTCTCATGAACGTCGGATCAACATCCATGATCCCGACGATATTCGCCAACCACATCAGGGCAACGACCGCAACCGTTCCAATCATGGAACTGGCGACGAAAAGGTTGGCATTGATCTCGTTTTCCCAAAGGGTATCCGTCGTACGGATGAACTCTTCTTCGAATCTCTTGATCAGGCTTTTTTTCGCTTTAACTAACATGCCCTTATTCGATGGTCAGAATGTCGATAAAACCGGTAATGTCGAATACTTCCATGATTTCCGGCTTGACGTTTCTGATCGTCATTTTGCCGTTCTCGCTTAAGCTCTTCTGGGCAAACAGCAGCACTCTCAGACCGGCAGAAGAAATGTAATCCAGCTGTTCAAAATCCATGGTCAGCTGGCTGACACCCTGTTCAAACAGTTCCTTCAGCTCTTTTTCCAGATCCGGAGCGGTCGTCGTATCAAGTCTGCCGACTAAGGCAATATCCGTTGCGTTTTCATTTACTGTTTTAATGATTTCCATCTTGATCCTCCTTGTAATATGGATTTTATCTATATGCCGAACTGAATTTCGGCAATAAACCGTATTCTTTGAATTTGTCGTAAGTAATATCCATCAGTTTGCTTTTGACCAGTTCCGATCTGTGTGCAGGGCATCTGTATTTGATCGTATAGATCACGCCCCGGTCGGAAATTTCCTGTATTCCTTCGTAACGGGCATCCTTGGCATAACTGGTTTCTTTCTTTAAAGCCGCGCAGATCTCTTCCAGGCACTCCGCAATCTTATGACGATCCACGTCAAACCCGAACAGGAAGTGCTGCACTCTGCTGTCCTTGATCTTCTCGACGGAAGTCATCAGCGAATTGTTTACCGTGTAGGTGGAATTGGTCTGTACCGACTGCAGCTTCGTCACTCTTGCGGAGAAGTACTTGACATCGCACTCCTCTCCGTTGTAACGGATCAGATCCCCTACCTTGTAGAAATTGTTGTTGTAGATGCTGATGCCGGCAATGATATCCTTCAGCGTATCCTGCAGGGCAAGACCGATGATGGTAGCCATGATGCCTAATCCGGCAAGTATCCTGGTGACGTTGACGCCATGCTGGTGCAGAATGCTCACGACTGCGATGATGACAACAATATACTGCAGAATGCTGAAGATGACACCGTTAAAAGTGTTCTTATGCTGTTCATCCTTTGTCGTATAGGCGACTTTCTTGATCAGAAACTGTTTTATGACATAGAGCACCACTATGGTTACGCCGATAATAGCAAGGCTCATCAAAAAAGGCTTTGAAGCAAAATACTTTATACCGGTCCCTAAATCCTGCGTTTCATTCATCTTTCTTACCTACATTTCTTAACATCTATATTTTACTATTAACTCTCTGTTTCTTGTCTATTATTTCTCTTCGACTAAAGCTTTATAGTCAGAATATTCATGCCGAAATTGACGTGATAGTTCATTTCTTTGGCGATCTTTGAAACCATCCTGATGCCGATATTCTTGCACGGATCCTCGGGATTGAACATCTCTACTCTGGAATTCGGATCGAACGGCACGCAGTTGTCTCTCAGTCTCAGGGAAACTTCATCGTTCTCGATGCAGGCAAAGATATCGATCGTGTTCTCTTTCCTGTCCTTCTCGAATCCGTGCTCTACGACATTTCCCGCCATTTCTTCCATGCACAGGCCTGCCAGCATCGCTCTGCGCCTGTCGATGCCTTTGTCTTTGCAGAACGCTTCGATGTTTCTGGATACTTCCACTACCTCGGAGAGTTTTCTGACCGAGATCGAATACTTGTTTGCGGTATCGAACTCTTCCGGCAGGTTCAGCAGATCATCCACATTGATAAGAAGTTTTTTCTTCCTGAACACGGCAGTCAGACAGAGGACGGAAAGCGTGATGATTTCCGAAATGGTGTAGCATGCCCAGATTGCCCTGATCCCAAAAAATCTTGTAAGCACGATGCAGCACAGTAGAGGCACGATGATGCAGTTGACCGGGTAGATCATGTTGCACATTCTGACTCTGCCAAGACTCTGATAGACTCCGATCAGGATCAGAGTGAAGATATTGAAAGGCGCGCACCAGGCGTAAAAGATCAGCAGTTCTTTCGACAGACCGATAACCGAATCGTGCGCTCCGAAAAGCACGGAAATGTTTCCGGCAAACGGGTAGACGATCAGGAACTTGAACAGGCACAAAGCCAGACCTGCGATAGCCGTAATCTTCATCAGTCTCTTCAAAGATCCCGAATCCCTTTCTCCGATAAAGACGCTTGCCAGCATGGTCAGGGTATTGCCTACCCCGATGTTAAAGGCATCCAGGAAACCGCCGAAAGAACCAAGGATGGCCAAGGCATTGACCGCATCGTTTCCTCCCACAGATGAAGCGTAGGAGTTCAGGAAGATGTTTCTGATGGAATAAAGAATGCCCGCAAGGGAAGCAGGAGATCCGTATTTCAGGATATCGACGATCATCGACTTTTCCGGTTTCTCTTTCCGGAAGGATACCAGATCCTTTCTGATCAGGAAGAAGATGATCAGTCCGGCTGCGACAAGCAGCTGGCTTAAGGAAGTAGCCGCTCCCACACCGAATATGTCTCCGTTCCATACTCTGATTACCAGCAGATCGAAGATCGCATTCAGCACAGCCAGCACGATGGTGGCAAGCAGGGAAACGCCCGATCTGTTGCACATCTGCAGGAAGGTCATCAGACACGGCAGTATCAGCATCGGAAGAATGCCCAATGCCACGCCTCTGATATAGGCAACCGTTTCCGGGATGACGCTCTGTTCCGCCCTAAGCAGAACGGCCAGAGGATTGGCAAAGAAGAAGCATATCACGGTAAAAAGGATACCCGAAACGCCAAGCAGGATCATGGATGCAGAAAAGACCTGATCGACCTTTCTGGTGTCGCCTTTACCCATGTAGTTGCCGCAAAGGATCCCTGCGCCTGTCGATACGATGGTTGAAATGCCGCCGATGATGTTGAACAGCGGAGAAACCACTCCGGAAGCGATCATTGCCGCAGGCGAAAGGCTGTTTCCGATGATCAGACCGTTGACAAATCTGCTCAAGGATGAAGCAAGATTGACAAAGATCTGTATCGGCAGCAGTTTCAGGAACAGTTCAATCGTATTGTTTAAATCATTCATCTCATTAACCCCACCTATTCATCATTCTCTTTGTGAAAGAAACTCTTTTCGTGTCGAAGCAGGAAATCTCCAAGCACCTCTCCCAGAAGATAACTGCCCAGAAACTCTCCCGCCAGGATATACAGCATCATCAGATAGACCGGTATTTGAACATCATAGGCATAATGAAGCACCAGCGGGATGATCACCGCATTGGATATGGCGGTTGGAATCGGTACAAGCCAGCGGTTCTTTCGAAGAAGATAAGCCAGAAAGGCACCGATCAGTGTTGCGATACTGCCGAAGACGATATCGGTAATCACCGCTCCGCCCAGCAGATTTCCCAGGATGCATCCGATAAACAGACCCGGAACGGCAGCTTTTGTGAACATCGGCAGGATGCTTAAGGCTTCGGCTATTCTGACCTGAACCGGACCAAAGGAAATCGGCGCAAAGATCAGCGTCAAAGCCGCATACACAGCCGCAATGATACCCCCCCTGGGCAAGATGCAGAAGTCTTTCTCTTTTGTTCATTTCTGTTCTTTCATTAACGGAACCATTTGTTAACGATGACCGGTTCCTGATATCCCCAGTCTTCTTCGGCGATCGTCGTCTGAATAAAACCGTTTTTCTCCAGAACGCGTCTTGAAGCCATGTTTTCGACCATGGTACTGGCGGTGATGATCTCGATTTCCGTAGAAGAATACAGATAATCTACCATCAAAGCAACTGTCCTTGAGGCAATTCCCTTTCCCCAGTATTCCTCCAGCAGGCGATAACCGATGCTGATCTTATGAATGTAATCCTTGAAACCGTAGAATTCCGCCAGACCGCACAGCTCATCCTTGTCTTTCAGACATATCCCAAGGATCAGCGATTCCTTATTCAGGTACAGATCGTCATACAGTTCGGCTATCATCCTGTGCATGTCCTGATACTGTCTTTCAAAAAGATAAGTCGGCAGATAACGGTATATTCTATCGTTGTTTACCAGTGATTCCAATGCCTGCGCGTCGGAATCAATGATTTTTCTTAATCGGATCCTTTCATCTTCCAGAACAGGGATCTCGCTGAACATCGATTGCATTGTCTGATCGGTCTCTCCTCTGTCATGTGTTTCTAGTCAATATTCTGTTTATTCGCTTATTTATTTTCTGGTAACTTCTTCACCGTAGATGGTGATCCAGTCGTTTTTCATCGAGATCGGGATCCATCCGTTCTCTTCACAGGTCTTAAACATCTTTTCGGCTTTTGCCTCGTCGCCGTTTTCTCTGACCGTATCGTCGCAGCACAGCATGAATGCCATGCTAGGATACGGATTGTTGGTAACGGTATATCTGGCCATGCTCGCATCTCCGGATGAGTTTCCGAAAGCCAGAACAGGCTGTACGCCGATCTCCTGCGCGATGACGGTGACCTTGTTCATCTTCAGGTTCTTGATCAGGAACTGACCTGCCAGGATCAGCTCATCATCATCGGCAAAGACATAGTCCAGACCGTCGGTATCTCCCTGATTGCTTGAAACAAGCAGTTCGTCAGAGCCGATGATCTGATTTGCCGGAATGTTCATGAATGACAATCCGTCTACAACGCCTCTGACAATCAGTCTGTCCGTTCCGGAAACGATATAGGTCTTGAATCCGTTGGCCTGCAGCATGTCGAGTATTTCCAGCATCGGCAGGTAGAAGGCGTTTCCGATCGTCATGTTTTCATAACCCGGGCACGGTGTCTGACGGTATTCATAAACATAGTCGTTGAATTCTTTTACGGTCATTCCCGCAAAAGCCGAAGCGACACCCTGTCCGTGCAGATTGTCCAGTCCTTCCGGATAGTTACCGGTATCGATGAATTCCTGAACCTTTTCTGCAACTTCCAGCTCGAATTCACTCGCTTCATGCGTTGGATCGTCCTGCACCCTGTGCATGAACAGCATGTGGTCGAAATAGACCGGATCCGTCTCACAGAACAGCGTTCCATCCAGATCGAAAACGGCTATTCTGTTTTCTTCCGGAATATAGGATGGACTGTTTTCATCCGTTACTTCTTTGATGTATTTTTCCAGTTCTATTTTCGCTTTGGCGTCATCGTTCCATAAAGAGAGATAGGAGATCTCCTCTTCCGGTACGTTTTCTTCCTCTGCTGGCCTGTTTAAGCCGATATTGTTGATGTACAGAACGCCGACGACTACCAGCATGGCGATGGCAATCAATGCCACCGCTTTCCATATATTTGTTTCCTTTTTGTTCATATTCTTCCTCCGATTATTCTATTGTGATTCTGCCTTCAGTGCTGCGGTACAGATCGCCGAATCCGCCGATCGAATCCAGATACAGGCGCAGCGCCTCAACATCCGTAATGCCGTTTTCTACGATGGCTTCGCTTCCCTTAAAGGCGGTATTCCCGTCGCCTGAATTCAGCAGTACATAGTTGATGCCTGCTACAAGATAAGTCTTCTCCGGATCGATCGGAACATATTCCCCATCCTGCAGGATCAGGACGTCTTTCACTCTTCTTTGTCCCTCGGCAAATCCCGCCAGCATGTCGCTTTCGTCAAGCAGAACCGGAGACTCTACGGAAGTATCGATCGTATACTTCATCCCCGATACCTGCAGGAATCCGCCGCTTTCTCCTACGGCATTTCCATCCAGTTTGTAGATCCTTTCGGTAAATCTGGCTCCGAATTCCAGTGCATCCAGGATCTGCTGACCGGTCGCTTTCACAAGCGCCAGACTGTTCTGGAACGGCGCTACATTGAACAGGTCGCTGTACATGACTTCTCCGGCCAGAATGTCGCTTCTGACGCCGCCGCCGTTCATGAGCGCTACATCACCTTCCATCGTATATCGGATCGCATCCGCAAAGAAATCCCCGACCGTCGTCTCTCTTGATCTTGTCATCCTGATTCCTTCTTCATCTTTGATAAACATGTCGTGGTCAAGATCGCAGACGTACTGCGAAAGGATGCCGCTGATCGTTTCGTTCGCCTGTTCTACTTCTCTTAGTATTTCTTCATCCTGCCTGTTGTATTCCTCGATATGCAGGACGCTGATGCTGCCGTCCTTTCCGATAATCAGTTCTCCCAGTTCCATCAGCTTGGTTCCAACGGAAGACAAAACGACATCTTCTCCGTTTCTGTTGGGATAACGGTCTTCCACGATGAGAGAATGAGAGTGTCCATCCAGTACGACATCGATTCCTTCGGTATGGGAAATCAGAGAAACGGAATCGTACGGGGCCATTATCTCAAGGGAGCCAAGATGCGACAAGACGACAACGTAATCCGCACCTTCTTTTCTGACCTGATCTACCAGAGACTGGACCTTGTCGTAGAGGTCCTGTCCGTCGTTTCCGGAATAGAAATCATAAACAAACGCACCGTCTTCCATGAAGAACTTCGGTGTTGAAGAGACCCTGGATTCCGGGGTCAGAACGCCAAGAAACGCGACCTTTGTCCCACCGTAGTCGACAATGACGTATTCCGGAATATCCTCGAAGATATTCCTGTTTGAACCGCTGTATTTGACATTGGATGCGATCAGATCAAAATCTGTTTCATCCATTCTGCTGCTCAGCTCATCCAGACCGTAGTCGAATTCATGATTGCCGAATGTCGCGATATCGTAGCCGGTCGCATTCATCAGTTCAACGATCAGTTTTCCCTTGGACAGCGAACCCAGGGTTCCTCCCTGCAGATAGTCGCCGAGATCGACCAGACTGACATAATCGTGTTCCGCTTTCGTATCATTCACCAGCGCCTTCAGACTCGCCAGTGTCAGGTTCTCCTCGACGCCGCAATGTACGTCGCTGGTAAAGAAGATATAGATATCATCTTTCTGAACGGTTCTGTTCTGACATCCCGTCAGGGTAAGCATAAGGATCAGGATTACCCCGATTGATTTCTTCATTTAATAACCTTCCTTTTATTTCTTCTTATTTATTTTACTACAGAGTATTCATTCGGAATACCTTTTGTTTTCCGCCCTTCCTGCCGCATTTGTCAGATAAGGACAGACAGGATAAAATGAAGTCATGAATACCGATACCGATGCCTATCAGCAGTATCTCTATGCCCGAAGAAAAGCCAGAAAGACTCTTTTTCACGACCGTCTGAAACGGAAGGATCCTTACCTGAAAGTTCTGGATCATATCGTAGACGAAAAGAAATGCCGACCGGTGGATCTGGGAATCATCGATGTACCGGCTGAACTGATCGTGGGAACCAGAACCGAAGGACGGGCTCTTTCGTTTTCCAGCGACTTCATGCCGCTGCTCAGCGAAAAAAGCGAATTCGCCTCGAAATGGATGAACGTCTGCCGTTATCATCTTTCCGATCAGGGCATCACTCAAGCGCCTCTGGCTTATGAATATCTGGGCAGGTTCTATATTGCCGAAGGAAACAAACGGGTCAGCGTCCTGAAGTCCTACGGCGCTCCTTTTATTCCTCTTCAGGTCACGAGACTGCTTCCCGAAAAAAGCGAACGCGACAGCATTCGTCTCTACTATGAATTTCTGAAATTCTATAAGCTGTCTCATCTCTATTCTCTGCAGTTTTCTCAGCCCGGCTATTACGCCAAGCTGCTGCGCTGTCTGGGCTACGACAAAAACCATGAATGGACCAGAAAGGAAAGAATCACCCTGATCGGTTTCTATGGCCGGCTGGAGAATGAACTGGATAAGAAAGGCATCCATGAGAATCATGCGGACTGTCTGGTGGCGCTTCTGGAGATGTATACCTACGACTATCTTGTCGAGATGAGCGACAGGCAGATGGATAAGGTCATAGCGGAAAACAGACAGCGTCTGGCCTATGGAAAAGGATTCTACAACATCACCTGCATCGCGGACGAGGAAGATCCGCTGCTGTATTCCGAGAATGTCAAAGACGCATTGAAAGACACCGACTTTATTCTTTCGGCCGGCGATCTCAGCAGGGAATATCTGGAATACATCGTCACCTTAAGCAACAAGCCTCTGTTCTACATCCATGGCAACCACGACGCAAAACTGCTGGAAAACCCTCCGGAAGGCTGCATCTGCATCGATGACGACCTCTATGTTTATCAGGGCATCCGCATCCTAGGACTGGGAGGTTCATTCCGTTACAACAGCGATACCCTGCAGTTCAGCGAAAGAGAGATGGAAAAGCGGATCAGAAGACTGAGACTGAAAATCGCAAAGGCAGGAGGCGTCGATATTGTCGTAAGCCATGCGCCGATCAAGGGATATGGAGATCTGAAAGACATGCCCCATTGGGGTTTTGCCTGCTTCAGCAGGCTCTTGGAGGACCTCAGACCGCGCTTCTGGTTCTATGGCCATGTGCATACGAACTACCAGCCGTTCATGAAAAGGATACACTCCAACGACAGGACGATGATCGTCAATGTCAGCGGCAAGTATCTGGCAAGATACTAAGTATAACAAAAGGCTCCCTAAGGAGCCTTTATTCTTGTTTTCCTTTGTATTCAAAGCACAGCATCGTCAGATCGTCGAACTGTTCGGCGTCTTTCACGAATCCTGTGACAGCCTCGGCGACATTGCCGATGATCGCGTCAGGTTCTCCGTCCGGATCGATGTTCAAGGCTTCGATCAGTCTGTCTAAGCCGAACATTCTGTTATCGGAATCGCTTGCTTCCGGAATGCCGTCGGTATACAGGAAGAGTTTGAAACCCGGCTGCAGCTCAAGCTGATATTCATGATACTTGATCTCATCCATGCCGCCTACGACGAAATCGTGCTTGTCTTTCAGCAGTTCGAATTTCCCTTCCGGTTTCTTGATCATAGGATACTCGTGTCCGGCATTGGCAGCCGTCAGAATACCTGAAGAGATTTCCAGAATGCCGACCCATACCGTAACGAACATTTCCGCCTGGTTGTTGGAGCAGATGGCTTCATTGGTCTTGGAAAGGATCTCCGCCGGAGAGCGGCCCAGCATTGCGCAGCTCTGCAGAATGATCTTGGAAACCATCATGAACAGCGCACCAGGTATGCCTTTTCCGGAAACGTCGGCCATGACCATGCAAAGATGATCGTCGTCAATCATGAAGAAGTCGTAGAAGTCTCCGCCGACGCCCTTCGCCGGCTCCATCGTGGCATAGATCTCGAATTCTTTTCTGTCCGGAAACGGCGGGAAGATATGCGGAAGCATGCTCTGCTGGATGCTGGCAGCCATGTTCAGTTCGTTGGTGATACGTTTTTTGTCTTCTTCCTCTTTATGCTTTTTCTCCTGAGCCTGCAGTCTTTCGTTTACATAGTTTCTTACCGTCTCGAAGATCAGTATGCTTACCGCTACAAACGCCAGGACATAGAACCAAACCTGTTCATAGAACGCTTTTTCCTTGACGATCTGCACGGATATCGTCTTGCTGACTTGGCCCATGGAATCCATCAGATCCATGACAAAAGTGTAAGTACCGCCCGGAAGATTGGTATAGGTGGCAGGAAAAACATCCACGCTGTGCCCGGTATTGCTGAATTTATCGATTCCTTCCAGTCTGTAGGATACTGTAGGTTCAACCAGCGAATACGTGTACACATGGCCCTGAATAGCCAGCTTGGTGAAGTCGTGAGGCAGCATAAATCTTCCTGTATCGTCCGGATAAACGATCTGTCCGTCGATCTCGACGTAAGGAATGCCCGCCTTCAGATTGCTGACGTTTTTAGACGCTTCTTCAATGTTGACTTTCGCAATGCCGGTCGTACCAGCGATATAGAGATCACCATCATCCGTCAGTTCGCTGTAGGA
>JAFONG010000123.1 GCA_017418585.1 Erysipelotrichaceae bacterium
GTTCTGTTTTTCTTCATCTGTCAGGAACCCTCTGGGTCCCATTCCTCTCATTCTTGACATGGTTCTACTCCTGTTGTTGTTCTTTCTGTTTGATATTTCAATTATATTACAGTTGATTCAAAAGCAGATAAGCGACGATTGGACAAAAAGAAAAGGAAGCAGCCGCTTCCTTTTGATTATTTCTTGTTGAGTTTTTTAAGCTGTCCCGCAATTTCCGTGAGAAGCTTGACTTCTTCGGAAGGTTCCGGTTCTTCTTTCGGTGCTTCATCCGCTTCCTTTTTAGTCAGGCTTGTCAGCTTGTTTATGGCTTTCAGGATCGTAAACAGTACGAAGGCCATGATCAGGAAATTGATGACCGATGAAAGGAAGGAGCCCCAATCAATGACCTGACCGGTATTGCCCAGTTTTGTTACCAGACCGATCTCCGTACCGCCGATGCAGGAAATGATCGGGTTCAGGATGTCTTCGGTCAGAGCCGTAACGATCGAAGAGAATGCACCGCCGACGATCACGCCGACAGCCATGTCCATAACGTTTCCTTTTAACGCAAAGTCTTTAAATTCTTCCAGAAACTTTTTCATAATATTACCCCCATGTATAATTCTATTATAAAACGATATGTTATAATTTCTTCAGACGATTTATAAGGCAGATATGAAAAGAATTAAGAAGATCCTGATGATAGAACTGGGAACACTGATATTCGCTCTTTCCGTAGGTCTTTTTATTCTACCCGACAGGATTCTGACCGGAGGGGTTGCGGGCATTACCGCTCTGCTGACGGATTTCATACCGATCAGCGAGGATATCCTGACCATCATACTGAATACGTTTCTGTTTATTCTGGGCAGCGTTCTTCTGGGAAAAGAATTCTTCCTGAATACTCTGATCTATTCCGTATCCTATCCGTTCGCATTGCTGTTTGTTACCAGGATGCTTCCGGAATACCATGTGGATCCGATCCTGGCGAGTCTGTACGGCGGACTGATGGGCGGTGTATCGATGGGTATCATGTTCCGTAACGGCGGATCCTCGGGCGGAACGGATGCTCTGGCTCTGATTGCGGAGAAGTATCTGCATGTCAAGGTATCCGATGCCATCATGTTCATGGATACCGTAACGGTTCTGGCGGGTCTGTACATCTACGGACTTAACAGCGTTCTGATCGGTCTGATCTCGGTATTGCTTACTTCCGTCGCTCTGGATAGAACGATGAACATTTACGGAGGCGTTGAAGCCAAGAGGTTCGAGATCATTTCCGACAAGTATCTGGAGATTGCAGAAGATATCCATGGAGTACTGGAGAGAGGATCCACTATCCTGGATGTGACCGGAGGATATACGGGAAACAGAAAGAAGATGCTGCTGGTGATCGTATCGGATGATCAGTACAGTGCCGTAAAGGAGATCATCGACAAACACGATCCGACAGCCTTTGTCATCATTTCCGAAGCCAAGGACATCAACGGCGAAGGCTTTACTTATGAACCGAGAATTTAAAAAGGAGAACGCATGAAAACGCTGTTTGTGAATGCCTGCATCCGTAAGGAATCCAGAACAAGGATGCTGGCGGAATACCTGCTGAAAAGACTGGATCAGGACTATGTAGAACTGCAGCTGCAGAAGGAAGACATTCATCCGCTGGATGAAGAGAGTCTGAATAGAAGGAACGAGCTGTGCACACAGGGAAAATATGACGATCCTTTCTTCCGTTATGCCCGTCAGTTCAAAGAAGCGGAAACCATCGTGATCGCCGCTCCGTATTATGATCTTTCCTTTGCGGCAAGACTGAAGGACTATCTGGAAACGATCAATGTCGTAGGACTGACCTTCCATTATCTGGAAGACGATGTTCCATCTACCTTAAGCAGCGTCAGGAGGCTGATCTACGTCACGACGGCAGGGGGAACCATCGTATCGCACGAGTACGGATACGGTTATGTAAAGACGATGTTCGAGTGCTTCTACGAGGTA
>JAFONG010000021.1 GCA_017418585.1 Erysipelotrichaceae bacterium
ACTATTCCTTCAAAGACATGATCGAATGTGTCAAGACCAACAAGTATATGTTCATCATCCTTCTGTCACTGATCATCTACGGTGGACTGCAGACAGGAAGTTCTTTGGGAACCTATGCATCCTATTATCTGTACGGCGATTCCATGATCCTGGTCATTCCGATTGCCCTTGCGTTCATTCCGCAGACGATCGCTCAACTGAATACGACAAAACTGACCAACAGATTTGGGAAAAAGAAAGTGTATCTGATTTGCGGTCTTACCGGCGCCTTCATTTATTCTTTAATATACTTTGCCGGATATAAGAATTTTATGCTGATAACCATACTGCTTGTACTGCAGGCCATTCCGGGAAATATCTCAACAATTGCCAAGACGTTCTTTACCCCGGATACCATCGAGTACACAAGATACAAAACAGGCAAAGACTGCTCGGGAATCTTCTTCTCGCTGAATGCTTTCATCAACAAACTGACAACAAGCATTTCATCATCGCTAGGCTTATTCATTCTGGGATTGTCAACCTGGATTCCTGTTGAAGCGGAAAGCTTTGAAGAACTGGCCCAGCTCAATGTGGTTCAGCCGCAGAGTGCACTAGATACCTTGTGGATCGTCTACATGCTGATCCCGGCGATCGGAACGATCCTGTCCATTGCAGTCATGTTTTTCTATAAGCTGGATGACAAGGATGTTCAGATTATGGCCAAGTGCAATGCCGGCGAGATCACCAGGGAAGAATGTGAAGCACAGCTGTCCAGAAAATACTAGGAATAACTCATTATGAAAGTTGAACATTTAAGAGTCAACCATCAGAAAAGACCTGTCATTGATGATGTTCCGGAGTTTTCCTACAGGATCTCTTCAGAATGTAAAGATACCGCAGTGACATCCTATCGGATTCTCGTCGAAGCAGATGACGGGGTTTACTGGGACAGCGGGATCAGGGAAGATAGCAGACAGTCCTTCATAGCTTATGAAGGGAAGAAATTGGATTCAAGGAAAACCTACCGGTACACGGTAACAGTCTTTGACAACCACGAGGAATCAGCAGAAGCTTCATCATCTTTCGAGACAGGGCTTTATAAGGAAGACTGGAAAGCGAAATGGTCGGAAAGTCCTTTTGAAAGGAACGAACATCATATGCTTTCAGACGGGATCATCAATCCGGTGATCTCGTTTCACAGAAGTTTTGAAATAGAAAAAGAAATAAAAAAAGCCCGACTCTATGCGACCTGCTACGGAGTCTACAGACCGCTGCTCAACGGCAACAGGGTCGATGAGCGGGAATTCGCTCCGGAGTTCACCGCCTACAACAAAGTCCTCTATTATCAGACCTATGATGTAAAAGATCTTCTAATCAGGGGAAGCAATACTCTAGAAATGCTTGTCGGAGACGGCTGGTATTTTGATTCGCAGACCGCACCGGTCAATACGGATCATCAGTATCCTTCGATTCTCTATCAGCTGGAGATCGAATATGCAGACGGTACAGCAGAAGTAGTCTGTTCAGGCGGAAGCGAAAAATGTGCGGAGACAAATATCATCTATTCGGATCTGTTCGTCGGCGAAAAGACCGACAGGACAATGCCGCAAAGAGCAGAAAGAAACAGCATCGTGAAAGACTACGGATATGAGATGCTCTGTGCGCAAAAAATGGATCCGATCAGGGCGGTGGAAGTATTCTGGCCGGAAAGGATCTTTCATTCACCAAAAGACGAACTGATCGTCGATTTCGGACAAGTCATTGCCGGCAGATGCCGTATTCATCTGCATGAAGAAACAGGGAAGGAAGTCATTCTTCAGCATACCGAAGTGCTGGATAAAGAAGGCAATTATTTCGAAGCGCTGACGTCAAGACAGAGGGATACAATCATCTGTGACGAATCGGATTTCATCTATGAGCCGCTCTTTACCTTCCATGGTTTCCGTTATGTAAAGATTACGGGTCTGGACAATATCGGTGAAGATGATATCTGCGCTGTCCTTCTGTCTACCGAGAAGGAGAACAGAGGAGATTTCTGCTGCAGCGACGAGAGACTGAACCGTCTGTATAAAAATATCCGCTATTCGCAGAAAAACAACATGATGTCCATTCCGACGGACTGCCCGCAAAGAGAAAAAGCCGGGTGGACCGGCGATGTGCTGGTCTATGGAAAGACGTCGCTACTGAATGAAGAAATGACGCCGTTCTATAACAGTTGGCTGAATGGGCTCAGAAACGATCAGTATGATAACGGTGCCGTTCCGATCATCTCCCCTTATACCAAGATGTATGAATTCACGGTCAACAAGACCATGAAGGATTTTGAGACCGGCAAGCCTACAGGCATCCTGGAAGACATGCTGCCAAAAGCGGGAGAAACATCAACCGCTTTCTACAAGAGCGGTGTGGCGGGATGGAGCGATGTCATGATATGGCTGCCGTATGCCATGTATCAGATCAACGGTGATAAGAAGATTCTGGAAGACTGTTATGATGCTATGAAGAAGTGGATTGATAACATCATCTTCACCGCCGCAAACAAAAGAAATGATAAGATTGAAGATCCGGAAAACGACAGATATCTCTGGAATACCGGATTCCATTTCGGGGAATGGCTGGTTCCCGGCCATATTCAGGAAGGATTTGAAATAACAAAAGAGACATCCTGGTACATTGCTCCGATTTTCGGCTATGAAAGCGTCAGACTGATGTCGGAGATAGCTTCGATTCTGAATAGGAACGAAAGAGATTATTATGCTTCCTATGCAGAAAAAATGAAGAAAGCCATTCAAAAGGAAGTGCTCAGCGTTCACGATGAGTACGATTGCTACATGGGCAGATATGTTCTGGCTCTGCAGTTTGATCTCGTCGATGAAGAACTGAGGAAGGGATACTGTGAAAAACTGATTTCTCTCATCGAAGAGAATAACGGCTGCCTTGGCACAGGTTTTTTAGGTACACCTTTCATTCTTGATGTGCTTGACAGGATCGGCAGAAGTGACCTCTCCAAAGCCATGCTGTTATCAGAAGGGAAACCTTCCTGGCTTTATGAGGTAAAAATGGGCGCGACTACGATCTGGGAAAGCTGGGACGCCATGAATGAGGACGGTTCACCCAACAGGATCAGCTTTGATCACTATGCTTTCGGAGTTGTTGATGACTATATCTTCCGTAAAGTGTGCGGTATCGTTCCCGATGAACCGGGATTCAGACACTTTACGATCGATCCGAGAAGAGATCTTGGTTTGAATAAGGTATATCGCCGATTTGAAAGCGAGTACGGAAGCATTGTCGTCGATATCGATCACGACCGTCTGAAACTATCCGTTCCCTGCGGGACGAAAGCAACCGTCATCTGGAACGATAGAAAATATGAAGTAGGAAGCGGCGAATACGAATGGAACTGACAGACAATACAACACTGAAGCAGATCAATGACTGTCCTGCGTTTTCTCAGGCAAAAGGTCATCTGATCGCAGGATGGAAAAAGGAATTTGAAAATGAAAGGACGCTTGAGGATCTGCAGAGACAGTATCCGACCTGGAACAGCGATGATATCATTTTTGGATTGAACAACCTTAGAAGAATCAGCGCAACTGAAAAGCAGTATCTGTTTTATCCGGACGAGCACAATCGCAATGTCTGTCTGTTCTATCTTCCTTCTGAAAACAGGATCCATCACGAGTATTTCATGCTTCTTGCCGGAGGTGCATACGGATCTGTCTGCACGATGATTGAAACTTTACCTGTTGCAGCGAGACTGAACGAACTTGGCTTTGACGTTTTCTGTGTGAACTACACTGTAGCGGATCAATCTTCTTTCGAAGAAGGTCTCATGCCTCGGCCGTTGAAGGATGTCAGCGACTGCTGGAAATGGATCAGGAAGAACGAAGACAGATTCAAGGTCAAAGCAGAAGACTTCTTTCTGGGAGGCTTCTCTGCCGGAGGGCATCTGGCAGGCTGTTATGCCTTAAGCAGGATCGGCGCCGAAAGATACGGCGCAGCCAATCCGAAAGGTCTGCTTCTGGTCTATCCTCTGATCTCTCTGGAATCGATAAACAACGAAAGAATTAAGGAATATATGAAACTTGGGCTTTTTGGCAGCAGAAACAGAAACGATCCATCCGATTACGAGATCCATCTCAATATTACAGAATCCTATCCGAAGACGTTCTATGTTCATTGTCTGGATGACGATACGATTCCCGAAAACAACCCATTGCTGATGAAGGAAGCGCTGGAAAAAAACAATGTTGTCTGTTTCTTTGATACCTATGAAAAAGGCGGACACGGATTCGGACTGGGAAGCAGAAATCCGGGCAGCACCTATCTTGATAAGGCAGTTGAATTCCTTCTGAAGGAGGACAGCCATGAAACGTGATATCGAAAGACTTTTAAAGGATTATATAGACAATAACGAACTGGCTCAGGCTTCTTTGATCGTCAGGCAGAACGGCAGAGTCGTCTATGAGGGCTTATACGGATATCGGAGTCTGGAGAACAAGGAACCTGTAAGAAAAGATTCCATTTTCCGTCTGATGTCGATGAGCAAGGTCGTCACTGCGGTCTGCGTGCTGCAGCTTTATGAGCGTGGTTTATTGGATCTTGATGATCCTGTTGAAAAATACATCCCTGCTTTCAGGAATCAGAGAGTTGCAATCAGGGGTCAGTTTGTGTTTACACCGAACAGGCCTTTCAAGATGCTTTGGCAGCTGAAGATGTTCCGGATGGATAAAGTCAAAACAGAAGCGTCTGAAAGGCCGATCACGATCAGAGATCTTCTGTCTCACAGTTCGGGACTGGAACAGGGCATGGTGGGACTTATGGCGATGATGCAGAATCGGAAACATAAGGCATCATCTTTGAAGCAGCAGGCCGAAATGTACGCTTCTTATCCTCTGGACTTCCAGCCGGGTACTGATACTTCATATTCACCACTTGCAGGATTCAATATTTTAGGATATCTGATAAGTCTGATAAGCGGAATGTCGTTTGAAGAGTATGTGCAGAAGAACATATGTGAACCATTGGAAATGAAAAACACAACGTTCTTTCTGAATGAGGAACAGAAGACAAGACTTGTTGATCTGTACACAGGGAAGAAAAATAAGCTGATCAACGTTACCGGCAGTAAAAAGGATCTTTATGATGTCATGAATATGGAAAAGGAATCTTTTGAAGCAGGATGTGGCGGTCTGTATTCCACCGTGGAAGATTATGAACATTTCGCCCAAATGCTGCTGAATGAAGGTTTTTATAAGGAAAATGTTATATTAAAGCCGGAAACAGTCAGGATGATGGCTTCGGAAGGTGCATACCGGCATCTGGAAAAGGAAGCCGGACTTGTATGGGGCCTTGGTGTAAAGGTCAGACAAGATCCTGAAGCCTGCGATAGTTCCGCAAGCAAAGGGACCTATGGCTGGAGCGGAGCGTTCGGGACACATTTCTTCGTATCGCCGAAGGATGATCTGGATGTGGTATTCATGACCAACCGTGCGGATCTGGATGGCGCATCTTCCTATGTTAGTAAGAAAATTGAAGAAGCAGTATTCGAAAACTGGAGGAAAGAATGATGCTGGAAAAAGACAAGGTTGTATTCCTGAATACAAATGATCTCAAGAAAACGGAAGACATCTCATCAAGAGCATCTTCTTCTTTTATCCTGCAACAGCTGCAGGACCGCTTTCCAGACGATGTATTTGAGGATGTTAACGTAACGCTCTACGATCAGGGAAGATACGGAAAGAAGGCGAATCTTCTGGAGAGACTGTGGGGATCGGAAACGCTGATCACGGGTCTGCCCGCTTTCTATGAAGTATCGCTGTTTCACTCTACCGGACAGCACAGGGAAGAACTGATCGTCTGGTCACCAATCGCCTGGAACGATCGTTTCGCCGGTACAGCCGGAGGCGGGATCGGCACCGGAGGAAGAACTTACCTGACTGTGCCGAACAATACTTCAAGGGGATGGACGGTTCCCTATGCGGTGATGAACGGATTTACAGCTGCCACCATCTATGCGGCCAATAGCAAGGGCGTAAGAGACTTTACCGTCCGCAAAGACAAGAAACTGGACAGAGAACTCTATGAAAACTGGCGCATCCGCAGTACGCACAACATGACTCTCTTCGGCAAGGCGATCGCTGAGATCCTGCATGGCAGAAAGGTGAAGTATTCCTACATGAACGGCGGATCCGGAGGCGGAAGACAGTCATTGATGGAAGTGCAGAATTATCCGGATGACTATGACGGCGTCTGGGCGAGCTGTCCGGCAATCAACTGGCATAAATTCCTGCTTGGAGGACTGTGGCCGCAGATCGTCATGAAGGAGCGTGATTGCTTCATCGACGCAGACATGAATCAGTTTTTCGTTGACGCGGTACACAAGAAGTACGGCGGAGATGAGGCATACTATAAGAATCCGATAAAACCGGAATTCGATGCATATGAACTTGTCGGCAGACAGTACAAGAATAAAACGATTACGGAAAAGGATGCCGAAGTGATGAACGAGATCTGGAGAGGTCCGCATCGCCGAAACGGCGAAATGCTCTGGTACGGATATTACCCGGGCGTCAGGAACTGGCAAGTGGGCATTCCAATCGGAACCTACTACTATCCTTTCCTGAACCGGAAAAGAATCAAGCCTTTCATTCTGGGGCCTTACTATGCCAGATGGATCAAAGAGGATCTTTCCTTTGATACGGACAGTCTTGACTGGGACAGCTATGTTCGGCTGTTTGATGAAGGTGCTATAAAATTCTCTGACAATCTGGCAGATAATGTCGGGATCGATGATTATGTCAGAAGAGGAGGAAAACTGCTGATCGATCACGGTATGGATGATCCTCTGATCCCTACGGAAGGTACAATCGATTACTATCGCAGACTGTGCGATCACTTCGGTTCAAAAAAAGCGGTCGATGCTTTCTGCAAGGTATACATTCTGCCCGGTGACAGCCACGGCAACTGCTGGGGCAATGGTCCGGGTATCACGCAGAGTGCAGGAATGAAAGCTCTGATAGACTGGGTGGAAAAAGGAATTGAACCGGACGGTCTTCGCAAAATCAAGGTCGACAGAAAAACCGGAAAACTGCTTGAAGAAGGCATTCAGCATCCTTTCAAGGGGGAATGGTGATGTATTCAAGTTTCCGTCCGGGAGAGACCTGGCTTGATACAGAAGGCAAGCCGATCCAGGCACATGGCGGATACATGTATTATGAAAACAACACTTATTACTGGATCGGAGAGAACAAGGAGTACATAGACGGAATCAACGGCATCTGGCACAACGGCGTAAGATGTTATTCTTCGCAAGATCTTTACAACTGGAAAGATGATGGAATCATCATTTCTGCTGTACAGGATGAAGACAGCACCCTGAATTCAAAAAGCTGCATGGACCGTCCCCATATTCTCTACAATCAGAAAACAGGCAGGTATGTCTGCTATCTGAAGATCATGGAGAAGGACGGTTCGCAGTCTATGACGATCCTGACAGCAGAGAGACTGCTGGGTCCCTATGAGATCGTAAAAGAACATTTTCATCCTTATGGCATGAACTGCGGCGATTTCGATCTGGCGGTCGATGAAGAGGGGAACGGATACTGGTATTTTGAAAGAGTCCACAGCGATCTGATCTGCGCTGATCTTAGCGATAACTTTCTCGATGTAAAGGATAGTTATTCGGTTCACTTTCCTCATCCTGAAGGAGTTCCATACGTCAGGGAGGCTCCGGCACATTTTACAAGGAACGGTATTCATTATCTGATCACCAGCGGCACAAGCGGATATTATCCCAATCCAAGTGAAACGGCTTCAGCAGATGATTACCATGGACCGTTCACCGTTCTAGGGAGCCCGCACGTCAACGATGATTCGAATACATCGTTCCATTCCCAGATCTCATGCGTGTTCAAGGTACAGAACAAAAAAGACCTGTATATCGCCATGGCAGACCGCTGGCTGGTCGATGCGATGCATATCCCTTATGAAAACGTTAGAGATGTTTTTCATCTCTATCATCTAGGTAAAACAGAAGAAGCGTTGTCGATCATGAAGAGCCTTGATCTACCAAAAGAGAATACATCAAAGGCAGCCTATGTCTGGCTACCTGTCATATTTGAAAAGGGCAGACCGAAGATCTTCTGGCATGATGAATGGAAGATTGAAGATTACAACTGAAGAAAGGTCAGGATATGAAGAAAGTGTTGAAAGTGATAGGAATAATAATACTGCCTATCGTTGTTCTCATTGCAGGTCTGCTGTTTTTTCTTTCAATTAAGCCTGCTGCACAAAACAACTACACAAAGAAAACGCTAAAGAAAGCATTCGACTTTCTTGAAAGAATATAGATCTCTATTGAGAAAGAAAGGATAAATATGAACAACTACGAAGCCGCAAAGAAAAGATATCAGGATCTGGGAATCGATACCGAAAAAGCGATTGAAACACTGAAGGATGTTTCGGTATCCCTGCACTGCTGGCAGGGAGACGATGTCAGAGGTTTTGATACCGATCCCAACAAGCCTCTTACCGGAGGCATTCAGACGACCGGCAACTATCCGGGCAGAGCATCCACACCGGAAGAACTGATGGCTGACCTGGATGAAGTATTGAAACTGATTCCGGGAAAACCGAAGATGAACCTGCACGCGTCCTATGCCATCTTTGAAGAAGGCGACTGGGCAGACAGGGACAGACTGGAGCCGAAACATTTTCAGAAATGGGTCGATTTCTGCAAGGAAAGAGGACTGGGCTGCGATTTCAATCCGACTTTTTTCTCCCATGAGAAGTGCGATCCTTTAACGTTGTCTTCAGCGAATGAAGAAACCAGAAAGTTCTGGATCGATCATGGAAAAGCCTGCATCCGTATTTCCAATTATCTTGCTGAGCAGCTGGGTGAGAAGTGTGTCATGAATATCTGGACCGGCGACGGCTTCAAGGATGTACCGGGCGACCGCATGGGTCCAAGGATGAGATACAGAGATTCGATCGATCAGATCTTAAGCGAACCCTATGACTTCAATAAGGTAAAACCATGCGTCGAATCCAAGACCTTCGGCATCGGTGTAGAGTCATATACAACAGGAAGTTCAGAGTTCACTTTGAGCTATGCGGCTTTTAATAAAGACAAATGCATTCCTCTGATGGACAACGGACACTACCATCCTACCGAAGTGGTTTCGGATAAGATTCCTGCATTGCTGACATTCTTCGACGAGATCGCTCTGCATGTGACCAGACCTGTCAGATGGGATTCCGACCATGTGGTGCTGTTTGACGATGAGACAAAGGAGATCGCCAGAGAGATCGTCAGATGCGGCGTTGACAGAGTCAATATCGCACTGGATTACTTCGATGCGTCGATCAACAGAATTTCCGCCTGGGTGACGGGTTACCGGAACCTGCAGAAGGCATTATTGTATGCATTGCTGCAGCCTGTGGATGAACTGAAGGAGCTTCAGGATGAGCAGAACTTTTCCAAACTGATGGTCGTTCAGGAAGAACTCAAGACAATGCCGTTCAACGATGTATGGGATGCGTATTGCGAGTCCTGCGGCAAACCGAAAGACGGCGAATGGTTTGAAGAGATAGAAAGATATGAAAGAGTAGTTCTTTCAAAGAGAGGTTAACGATGGATATTTTAGAAAGCAAACTGGTCAGGGCATTTACGAAGATCTGCACTGACGGCTACGAACAGGGCTGGCATGAAAGAAACGGCGGGAATCTTTCCTATCGCCTGAAAGAGGAAGAAGTCGAAGAACTGAAGGATTCTTTCGATTACGATGCGGAGTGGAAAGAGATCGGAACGACCGTTGAAGATCTGAAAAACGAACATTTCATGGTCACGGGTTCCGGCAAATACATGCGCAACGTATCTCTGGATTTTGAAGACAGCGTTGCGATCATCAGAGTGAATGAGGACGGCACGAAATATCAGATCGTTTTCGGACTTGTCAACGGCGGCAGACCGACCAGCGAGCTTCCGACCCACCTGATGAATCTGGAAGTTCTGAAACACAGAGATCCGGAGATGAGAGTTGTCTACCACTGCCATCCGGCAAATACGATCGCTCTGACCTTCCTGCTGCCCTGTGACGATCAGATCTTCACCAGGGAGATCTGGGAGATGATGACGGAATGTCCGATCATCTTCCCCAAGGGTATCGGCACCGTGGAGTGGATGGTACCGGGCGGCAGGGAGATCGCCGTCAAGACCTGCGAGATCATGAAGACGAAGGATGTCGCTGTCTGGTTCCATCACGGCATGTTCGCCTGCGGCCATGACTTCGATGAAGCCTTCGGCCTGATGCATGCGGTGGAGAAAGCTGCCGAGATCCTGTTAAAGGTCATGTCGGTTTCCGACAGAAAACTGCAGACGATCACGCCGGAAGGCTTCCGGGAGATCGAACCCGCCTCCAATGTGAAACTGGATGAATCCTGCCTTTATGAAAGAGTCGACGGCAGGATCGGCAGAAAATAATGAAGTACGCTCTGGCCATTGACATCGGCGCCTCTTCCGGACGGCATATCGTAGGCTGGCTCGAAGATAACAGAATAAAGACGGAAGAGGTCTACCGTTTTCACAACGGCGTGAAGGAAGAAAACGGTCATCTCATATGGGATATCGATCATCTGCTTAAAGAAGTCAAAGCGGGAATCGGTATCGCAAAACAGAAATACGATGTCGGATCCCTTTCCATCGATACCTGGGGCGTGGATTATGTCCTGATGAAAGGCGATGAGGAAGTCTATCCGGTCTATGCCTACCGGGATGCCAGGACGGAGAAAGTGATCGATGAAGTTCATTCGATCATTCCTTTTGAGGAGCTCTATCAACATACCGGCTGTCAGTTTCAACCGTTCAATACGATCTATCAGCTCTATGATGATAAGAAACGAGGAAGGCTTGAGGGTGCGAGTGATTTCCTGATGGTTCCCGAATATCTCCTGTATAAACTGACGGGAGTCAAAAAGAAGGAGTTCACCAACGCCACGACCACCGGCATGATCGATCACAATACTCTCAACTTTGATAAAGAGATTGTCGAAAGACTTAGTCTGCCGAAACATCTCTTCGCTGATCTCTATCGGCCGGGAGAGTATCTCGGCGATTATGAAGGAATCAAGGTCGTCCTGTGTGCGACTCACGATACTGGATCTGCCGTGGAAGGCATTCCGATGGAGGGCAATGAATTATACATCTCCTCAGGGACCTGGTCACTGCTGGGTGTCAAGACAGAGAAGCCGATCACGGATGAGAGTTCCATGAAAGCCAACTATTCCAACGAGGGCGGTGTCGGCTACAACCGCTATCAGAAGAACATCATGGGCATGTGGATCGTCAATGAACTTCAAAAGGAACTCTGTCCGGATGAAAAGATCTCTGATATCGTACTGAAGGCAGAAGAAAGTGGCTATGAGGAAGTGCTGGATGCGAATCATGAATCGCTTCTTTCACCTGCCAGCATGAAATCCGCCTTTGATTCATTGTTATCCGTAAAACCGGAAAGCAGATATGACTACTTCCGCTGTGCTTTCAAGTCTTTAGCCTTATCCTACAAACAGGCCATCGAAGAGCTGGAACATAATACCGGAAAGTCATATTCGAAACTGTATATCGTGGGCGGAGGAGCCAGGAATCAGTTCCTCAACAGGCTGACTCAAGAAGCGACAGGCAAGCAAGTCATCGTGCTTCCGATCGAAGCTACCGCTATAGGCAATCTTAAAATACAATTATAATGATTAAGTGTTTTTTATTTCTGTGCCTGTCTGATCATCTCCGACAGCTCCGTTCCTGATTCCTGCATCCCCCGTTTCATCCATTCGTGTACCCATCCATAGATCATGTATGCGATAGACGACTTCAAATAGGCCACAGGATTGGCGTCGTCTTCAGATATCTTCATGGAAGAGATGATGGTATTCATGATGATGCTTTCAAGACCGGAATTATAAAGAGTCAGATAGAAATCGGAATGGTTCTTGTAATAATTCAATAA
>JAFONG010000124.1 GCA_017418585.1 Erysipelotrichaceae bacterium
TCGTAAGAAGGCGTGAATTCCTTTTCGACAACATTGCCTAAAGAAACGTCATCCGTCTTATCCCAGAGTTCACCTACAAGCTTGTAGTTTTCGTGTTCGTATACGTTCTTGTAGCTTACTTCATCGAAGATGTGAGCGACGCCATCGGCGACATAGTGATGGTCATCCTGGTTATCCCATTCCTTCTTGGTCGATTCATCGACTGTAGCGGTCGTATGGATCTCTACTTCATGGTCGACCATATGATAGTAGTTTGTATATGGATGATCTGCATCGTTTGATGCGTGCAGTTCTGAGTCGTTCTCATCGATGACATTGACTTCCTTGTCGATTGCTAACTTGTAGTTAGGTGCGACATAAAGCTCATGCAGATGATAGTTCATCAGAGTTGTTAAGCCTTTGATCATGTGTGCCTGACCGTCGGCAACAAACTCATAGACGACTCTGCCTGTTTCCATTTCAATCAGCTGGATCGTAGCTGTAGCTTCACCGCTGACAAGATCACCGTTCTGATCGAGCTTTTCGATCTGGATACGGGTCAGTTTGTTCGCGATATCCATTGAATATTTGAATGTAGCAGTGTTTCTTTCCGTTACTGGAGCGAGCAGTTCATAGGTGTTTTCGGCAAGGGTCGGCTTCAAAGCGAAACCGTTTGGAGCCTTTTCCTCAACAATTCTAAACTTGCCAGGCAATAATCCATCTTTTGTGTCTTGACCATTGACACGCTCGAACTTGAGTTCGGCAATGCCGCCCTCATTTGTCGTGATCGTGCCATAGTCGACCGGCGTGATGTCGATTATCTGCGGATTCTCTTTATCAGTGTTGTATTCACCGATCCTCCAGACGTGGAACACGCCACCTGCTAAAGTAGCTGTGTTGGTGATGTGATCTTCTGGAAGTTCAGCCTCTCCAGTTTCCAGATCAACCTTTTGGATCTGAAGAACAACAGTCTGCAGCTCTTCGTTCTGTGTCAGATCGACATTGTCGATTTCAAGGATCCACGCAGATCCATTAGTCAGTTCGTTGACAGTACCGTTTTCATCAATGTAGTGATCGACAGCTTCTTTTGCCTCAGTTCCATCTTGAGTAATGTGTCCTACATAAGTGTTTGGATCAGCTGCAAACAGTTGCGGAGCAGTCGTTTCTTCGATTGTGAATGTGCCTAATGGGAAGTTGATTCTACCATCAATAATGTATGGAGTAATATCATCGCCACCAATATAAAAATTTGGATCGCCAAAACGAGACTGAACATCACCTTCAGAATTGTAGTCACTCTTGAAAATGAAAGTCAGTTTTGGTGTTCCACTGGTCGGATCATTTGTTTTGGCATCGTAGTATTTTACTGTGAACTGAGCTTCATCGAGATGATCAACCCATTTAGATTCTCGCCTATCTTTTTTATAAAGGTTCACGCCCATAGGGTCGTTGATTGGAACTTCAGTCGAGGTTATAGATGAGGTGTTGCCTGCCGTTACTGATACAGAATAAACATTTGTATCAATCAAAAAACCAGGCGAAGGACTGATTTCCTTAACATAGTAGGTTCCAGGATCCAATGCGCCGGTCTTTCCTGATTCACCGGAACTGCCGGTTGTAACTCTGTCTTCCAGGTTTGTGCAGGCTGCGTCAGAATAAACGCCATAGACAGCACCAGCTAATGAATAGTTATTCGGGAAAGATGATGCATAATTAACACCGTTTATTTCTGCAGATCTCTTATAGACCTTAACAAAGCCCCCTAAAGGCCACCAGGTAACACCCGTCATGAATGTCTGTGCGCCGGCATCTGTATCCGGTACCCAGAAGGAAGCAGAATAGCCGTAGCCGTCCATTCTCCATGTGGAAGGATCAGGTGTTTCTCCATCACACCATGCGGATCCGGCACCATGGCCGCCTTCCGATGAAGGAAGATTATCGATTGCCGCCTGAATGAGTCCATGCTTCATTCCGTTCATTTCGCCATAGGCAGCGACTTCGATCTGTCTATCGGATCCTGAGCCGCCGGCAGAATAGCCTTCACCCAGCGCAGGAACGTGCTTGCTTGGTTCGACACAGTATGCCGTATCGCCGCCAATCTGGTATTCTCTGGTGCCAATGTAGCCAAAGCTGTTGCCATATCCCCAAGGTGAACCCGTCGAGAATACGACACCACCGGCTCTAAGTATCGGTGCTTTAAAAAGCGGTTTACTGTTCTTCCAGAAACCATACATTCTTAACGTATCGGTTCCAGGAACACGCCATGGGTTCCAGCCATCAAAATTAAATCCGTCAATAGACTTGGATTCGAGTTTGATATCAGGAATATTCTGACCGTCCCATGTCAGATCTTTCGGAGCCAGAGCATGAATCGAGTCAGGCAACTGACCGATGCCGTCTCTTGCGCCGAATTCGACGAAGACGACTTCGACAGGATAGCCTTCATCCTTGACAGGTTCTTCCTCTTTCGGCTCTTCAATTGGTTGTTCTTCTTTTGCTGTGGCTTTCTTTTCCCATGTGCCGGTGACTGTCACATCGCTGTCAGCGATCGTAACCCAGTCTTGCGACCAGCCAAGGAACGAGTAAGTCACATCATCGAGAACAACTTCATCAACAGGGAAATTCTCAACCTGATCCCCTGTTTTCAAGTTTGCAATGTCGTCTGGCAACTTGGCTTTGACTTCTTCAGGCAAAGCTTCATCGCTGTCCTTCAAGACAAACTCATAGCGGACGGTATAGAACGAATCGGGCTCAGCTGTTGCCTGTTCGCCATCATCCGCAAGGACCGTAGCGGTGTTTGTAAACAGCATAAGAACTGTCAATAACATGACTACGGCTTTTTTGAGATGTGTCATACTATTTATCTCCTTTCTCTCAAAAA
>JAFONG010000125.1 GCA_017418585.1 Erysipelotrichaceae bacterium
ACGACTGCGTTCTTCGGGAACAGAGATTCATCCGCATCCGTAATGACCGCTACATGTTTTCTGATCGAGCACATGACCCGGATCGTTTCCAGCTGTCTGGAGAAAGCCGGAGAATCTTCATTGGCAATGACGAACGTTCCGATGTGATCCGTATCCTTGATGAAATAGTTGATGTGGCACCAGCCTTCGGAATCGTCATTTGTCGTGAGTCCGCCGAAAGCTTCTACCATCTTGGCGGAACCGAAGAATGCCGTCGCATAGTCCGGACCGTCTCCGACGAAGTCCATGTTGTCGACACCGTCTTCCTCCCATTTCCTGGCTAGATCGAAAGCCTGTTTCGACAGTCTCTCCATGGCTTCTTCATCGTAGGAATCCACGTATTCCAGCAGTCCTTCCCGGCACTTCTGTGCCTGTTCTGCGGTCAGTTGCTTCTTGACGCTGCTCATATAGAAACCGTACATCATCAGTGAGAATACCGATGAGTAATATGATGTAACGTTCGGTGCCAGATCATAGTCAGGCAAGGTCATCGGAACGACGTACTTGCAGTTGCCTGCGAGCTTGCCCTGCGTGTTGGCGGTAAAGGCGACGCTGGTACCGCCGTGCTCATTGATGCGCAGTGCCGCTTCGTTCGGTCTGGCAGGCGATCCTGAGATCGATACGACACACAGCATGTTTCGATCCAGCGTCAAAGGATTCCATCCGCTGTAGGTATTGTAATAGCGGGAAAAATCGATGTTGCGGCAGGCCCTGGTCGGCGTTCCCGGAACCATTCCCGTCTTGGTCGAAGTATCGGCATTCTCGAAGATCGGCTTGGTGGCGATCGCCGCACAGTAGCTGTCTCCGCATCCGGTAATGAAAACGTTGCCTCCGCCTTTCACAACTTCAGGCGGAACGCACTGTTCAAAGAATTCGAACGTCTCGTTCTTTGCAATCGTATGTATGTCCTTGACGCTGTTCCTGATCTGTTCCAGAAGAGGACTCGTGTAGTCTTTGTGATCCATAGTTTACTCCCCCATTACACAGACGCTGAAGCTGCGCTCACGCGGTCCGTCATACTCGGCAAAGAAGACGTCGTCCTTGCCTTCACACAGCAGTTTTCCGTCTTTCAGGATCAGAGATACGGAAGATCCGAACAAACAGTTCTTGATATGCCCTGCGGCATTCTCCGGCGAATCCTGATGATAGAAATTGATCCTGGCAGGAACGATCCTTCTCATCTCTCTCACGATATCATCCAGTACTTCCCTGCCGTAGGAAGTGATCCTGAAGATCCCGGCGGTAGAAGCAGTCGTCTCTACCGCAACAATGCCGTTATTTACTTTACTCTCTTTTATTGTTTCAACGATCTGCGCAGTGATGTCCTGTAAGGAATCCCTGCCTGTCGTTAATGTGTATTCTTTCGTGTATACCATGTTCCCGCTCCTTATCTGATGACGATCTGCGTACCGTCCTTCAGTCTGGACTTGCTAAGATCGCTGCTATACCTTTCATCATCTCTTCTGAAAGAAGGAATGCCTTTAATCGCCGCAATATATCCCGCAACCATGTCGAAAGGAATGTGCTGAACCAGCGGATTCATCCAGAAGTACTTCGGAACAGGCGTAGTGAATACTTCCATCGTTTCCGGGAATTCTTCTTTCCCGGCATCGGAAATGATCATGCACGGACTGTTGATGATCCTGATCGCATTGATCGTTTCCAGCACTCTTCCATAGGAAGGAGTGGATTTGTTGGTGACGACGACTCTGCCTATCCTTTCCGGTTCTGCCAGGAAGTAGTTGATATGACACCAGTCTTCCGAATCGTCGTATGTCGTATAGCCGCCGAAGGCTTCAATCACCTTGGCTGAACCGAAGAAAGCTGTCGCATAATCCCCGTAGTCGCCGATGAAATCCTCCGCTTTCAGGTCTTTCCACTTTGTGGCGATCTCAAAAGCGCGTTCCTCATACTCGTCGTTCTTCTTCTGGCATTCAGAAACGAAACTCAGCAATTCCTTGTTCATGTCGTCATAGACCAGCGGACTGATCGTATTCCTGACTCTGCCTATCCTTAGTGCGATCATGAACAGTGCCAGCATCGATGCGTTGTATGTCGTAAGACCCGGCTGATATTCGCCGTCTTCAGGAAGACCTACATGGATCAGATAGCGGCATTCCTTTGCCAAAGGAGACTCCGGATTGTTCGTGATGGCAATCGTATTGGCTCCGTACTTTGAAGCTCTCCTGGCGCATTCGATGACTCTGGAAGCCGTTCCCGAGTAAGAGATCAGAATTACCAGCGGAGTGTTCGGCGAATAGCCCAGGTTCTTGCTGCTGAGGAAACGGGAAAACTCGATTGCCCGGATCGCATTCGTCTCGATCTCGGTGACACTTTCAAAAGCCGGCTTTGCAGCGATGCCCGCCAGCCAGCTATCTCCACAGCCTGATATGAATATCTTCTGCACGTCCCAGATCTCCTTTACCGGAAGCTTTTTCACCTGAGGCAGTACGTTCTGATATACGATGTTTACATACTCTTCCATCCGTCTTGCCTGACGAAGAAGAGAATCGTCATAATCGTTTCTATTCATCTGTTTTTCCTTTCAGTTTATCGTAAATCTCCTGAGCGGTATAAAGCATCTCTTCCCTGATTTCCTGACTCATGTCCAGGAACGGGCCGTACTGTCTGACATTGTAGGAAGCCACGACATTGCCGATGACGCAGGTCATCAGCGGGTCATAGCCTTCGCACCACGCCCATAGAGCAGCACCGGTAGAAGAGTTGCCGCAGCCGGTCGGATCGATTTCTTTTTCTTTTTCGACTGTGCTGATCATCGGAACGAAATATTCCTTTCCCTCAGCGATCATATATGCCCCGTCCGTACCGACCCGGTAGTAGACAGGAAGTTCCAGGGCCTTGAGTAAAGGCAGGATCTCTTTATCCATATCGACTTCAAATATAATGGAACACTCGTTGCGGTTGATCGACAGGATGTCTACGGCGCGAAGATAATGCTTCAGACCTTCGATGCCTCCTTCTAGATACTTCTGATGGGCTGTCTCGACACTGGTAGCCGGAATCTCCCACATGATCTGACATCCGCCCTTCTTGTGCTCCATCAGCAGTTCGCTGTTTTCATCCGTCAGAGCCTGGCTGGTATAGATACCCTTGGCATCATCCATGAAAGGAACGACATCCGCACAGCTCAAAGCCTGTTTCGCTCTTTCCACAGGATCCTCTTCTCCCAGGAAGACCAGACCCGATTTCCTCATGTCCGCAAGCTGTTCATCCGTATACTTCTTGCCGTAGATGGAATACTCGATATAGCTTCCATCCGGGAAGTACTTCAGGTCGTTGAACATCGTCTTTTCCAGTCTGACAAAGAGACCTTCTCTGGAACAGCGGTTCTTCTGAAACCAGTCACCATAAAAGTCATCAAAGTCTTTGCCTACCGATGACAGGAACAGACAGTCGTCGGTACACATCCGCAATGCCGTATATGCGTAGAAACCACCTCCTCCCATGATCTTGTCTTTCACTCTTCCATCTAAGAACAGCAGTCTATTGGTAATGGTAGCTCCGTCTGCAATATATTTCATACACGAACCTTTCTTTGATGACTATTTATGATGATTTATCAATTCTGCTTTTTAATGATTATTCTGTTTTAACTTCTTTGTCAGCTTTCTTTTTATCCTCTTTCGCCTTTCCGCCGAACTTCTCTTTTCTCAGCTCGGCACTGCCGGTAATGCACAGACCGATGATGGTTACGATATACGGGAGCATGTTGGCGAACTGATACTGCAACTGAAGCATCTGCAGCTGGTTGGCCAGAACCTGCGATACCGCAAACATCAGGGCATACAGCAGACCGAACAGAGGTCTTCCTAAAGCCAGGTTGGAAGCCGCAATACCGATAAAGCCACGTCCGGATACCATGTTCTTGGTAAAGAAGGAAACGTTGGCCATCGACATGTATTCACCGGCAATACCGGCAAACAGTCCGGAAAGCACTAGAGCGATCATCTTTGTTTTCTTGACGTCGATACCGAGAGATTCCGCAGCTTCAGGGCTACGTCCGACTGAACGGATTCTTAATCCAAGTCTGCTCTTGTAGACGATGAAATGGGCTACAAAGACCGAGATGATCGCAATGTAAGTGACCAGACTCTGTCCGGTAAAGATCGTACCGATGATCGGGATCTTGTTGATCAGTGGGATATTGACAATCGGATACGTAAAGGACGGGATCGTCGAGGAGTCGGATTTTCTTCCGATCAGAACAAACAGCATGAAGATCGTAAAGAAACTCACGAAGTTGTTTACGGCGATGCCCAGCAGCGTATCGTAGGTGTCCAGATAAATGTTGAAGAAGCCGTAGAAAACGGCGATCGCCAGGCTGGCCAGCAGACCGATGATGATACCGCCTGCCAGAGACTTCGCGTAGGAAGTCCCCAGGTTTCCGGCAAAGGCCGCCAGAAGCATCATACCTTCATAGGTGATCGTCTGGACGTTTGCCTGTTTACCGATACAGGCAGCCATGGCACATAGAATCAGAGGAGTGGAAACACGAACGACTGAGTTCAGGAAGTTTGCGCTGAATACCAGCGGCAGAAGTCTACTAATAATACTCCTCTCTTTCCCTCCTATCCATTATTCTCGGCGAGCTCTTTCTCTTTCAGCTCCGCCTGTTTCTTTGCGTTGGCGATGATCGCCTTCTTTTCCGGTCTTGATAGCAGACCCTTTGCAGCGATCATGATGATGACGACCTGCTGAACGACGTTGGCGATTTCAATTGGGATGTTCGAAGTCATGTTCAGGATATCGGCTGAAGTACGGATGTAAGCCAGGAAGGCAGCACCCGGAATGCAGAACAGCGGATTGTTGTTGGCGAGGATGGCGATCATGATGCCGTCCCAGCCGTAGCCGATCGAACCTTCCCATTCCATTCTTCGATAGTAGCCGTTGATTTCGGAAGTGGCACCGATACCGCAGAAGATCGCGGCAATCAGAGAACCGATGACGATGACCTTGCCGACGTTGATGCCGGAGAACTTCGCGAAGTTCGGGTTCTGACCGACCGTTCTGGCTTCATAACCGAAATTGGTCTTGTAGATGATGAACCAGCCGACTACGCAACAGACGATACCGATGATGATACCGAGATGCAGCTTCTGACCGCTGACGTTCGCGATGATCGGCAGCTTGGCGGATTCCTGAATCAGTCTGGTAGCTTCCTTGGAGAAGCCCGGTTCTTTCAGAGGTCCGCAGATCAGATAGTTGCCCAACAGATTGATGATATAGTTCAGCATCAGCGAAGATACGACGATGTTCGCATTGAACTTCAGTTCCAGAACTGCCGGAATCAGCAAAACGATGATCGATCCCAGACATCCGGCGATGGCTGCCGCAATGAAATGCAGCGGTGCCGGAGCAAATCCTTCAATGACACTGACGACTGACGATGACAGAGCGGCCGCATAGAAAGCAGTCTCTACCGCCAGGTTTGCCGTATTCGCCGAGAACAGAACGCATACCGCCACCGAAGTGAACAGCAGAGGGCTCATCTTCAGCAACATCAGACAGAATCTGCTTGGCGAAGTCAATGGAGCGATCATGAATGTCACGATGTCCTGGAACGGCTGCTTACTACTGATGAAAATCAGCAGGAAGCAGAACAGCAATGAAATAACGATAGCCAGAGCAGTACGTATCAGACCGAAACGTTTCTCAATCTGGGTCGTTGATATGTATTTTTCTTTTTTCTTCATACTGCTACCCCCTAGTTGTATACGACCTGAGCAATCTCTTCATCGCTCATTCTCTTGACGCCCAGCATGTATTCGCCCAGAACGCTTGGTGTAACGCCTTTCAGATCCCTGAAATAGGCCGCGATCTGCCCGTCATACATGACGATGATGCTGTCGGAGACGTTGATCAGTTCATTCAGGTCGGCGGAGAACAGCAGGACTGCCGAATTCTCCTTGTCTCTCAGATTGACGATCTTGCGTCTGATCAAATCGGTAGCACCGACATCGATTCCTCTTGTCGGATGGCAGGCAACCAGCAGTCTCGGTGTTGACGAGAATTCTCTTGCCGCAACGACTTTCTGAACGTTACCGCCGGAAAGCGTCTTGACCAGAGCGTCCGGTCCGTCGCATTTGACGACGAAATCCTTGATCAGTTCTTTCGTCTTTTCGGTGATTTCTTTATGATTCAGAATTCCCCGTCTGGAATAAGGTTCATTGAAATATCTGTCAGCCATGACGTTTTCTTCGATCGACTGATTTCTGGAAGCGCCGTAGATCGTGCGGTCTTCGTGCATCATGGAGACATCCATTGCTCTGATCTTGTCGATACCTTTGTTGGCAATGGACTTGCCGTCAATCGTGACCTCGCCTTTCTGCAGGGAAATCAGACCGCAGATCGTATCGGACAGTTCGCTCTGACCGTTTCCTTCAACGCCGGCAACACCAAGGATCTCGCCTTCACGGACATCGAACGAAACGCCGTTCAG
>JAFONG010000126.1 GCA_017418585.1 Erysipelotrichaceae bacterium
CGCATTTGCGAAACATCTGGAAAGCAAATACAATACCCCGGTCATCACCCATCTGGATCACTGCATCGATCCGGAACTGCTGTATCAGTGCGTAGATGCCGGATTCGACTATGTCATGTTCGATGGATCAAACAGATCCTTTGAAGAAAACTGCGAAATGACCGCAAAGATCGTCAAGGACTGCCACGAGAAGGGCGTGTTTGTTGAAGGTGAACTGGGTGTCATTTCCGGTACGGAAGGACCTTTGAAGTCCGATACGGGCGTATTCACCGATCCTGATCAGATGAAGGAATTCATCGCCAGAACCAATCTGGATACCCTGGCCGTTTCCATCGGCAATCAGCACGGTTTCTACAAGGGCGAACCGAAACTGAACTTCGAACTGCTGGAAGTTCTGGCAAAAGAGAGTTCCATTCCTCTGGTTCTGCATGGCGGTACGGGAATTCCTGTAGAAGACATCGCCAGAGCCGTCGGCATGGGTATCTGCAAGGTCAATGTGGGAACGGATATCAGAGCCACATATCTGCGCAGCGTTGCCGAATACGGAAAGAACTGGGACGGCAAGAACGATATCCGCGGATATATCACTTATCTGAGAGATGAGATCAAGAAGGTAGCCAAGTACTACATGGTCTCTTATTCATAGAATGAAGGCATTGATCATTCTGATCAGCGGAGCGCCCGGGACCGGGAAAAGCACGATTGCCGGAAAGGTAATGGAACGCTATCCAGATCTAGAGCTGCTTTCCTATGATGCGCTGAAGGAAGTGTTCTGGGAACGCTACGGTTTCGACAATAAAGAAGAAAAGGAAGAGATCAACAGGAAATCTTTGCTTTTCTTCTACGAAGAACTGGGCAGAATGATGCAGGACAGAAAAAACATCATCAGCGAGTATCCTTTCTATCAGAGGCACAGGGAAACGCTGAAAAACTTGATCGAACAGAATGATTACCAATGCATTTCGGTGATGCTGTATGGAGACAGGCATCTGATCTATGAAAGAGAAAAACGGCGCAACCGGAACTACAGCAGACATCCGGCACATGTTCTGAACCGTTACCACAAGGAAGATTTTACAGAAGAAACGAAAGTCGAACCGATTGTCTATTCCGAAGAGGAGTTCTGGAAGATGATCGAACACAAGGATTATTCCCTGAATCTTGGAAGACAGATCGATATCGATGTGACGGATTATGACAAGATCGACCTGACTGGGCTGCTTGAATGCATCAGGGAAATGAAGGAGGAAACCAATGAACAGGCTGATTGAAATGACCCAGAAGTTTCCGCAGAGCGAACTGTGGACCGATTCATTCCATGTGGAAGATCATGAATATGGCCTGCTGCAGGGATCAAAAGGAATCACCACGTCTCCGACCTGGGTCTCCAAGATGATGACCAACGAAGCGCTGGAAGGCAACGCGGAAATCATCCGCAGGCTGCATGAAGAAGATCCGGATCTCAACGAGATCGAACTGGCCTGGAGATGGACACTGGAAAGAGGAAAGGAAAGATCCAGGATCATGCTTCCGCTGTTTGAAACGGGAAAACCGAAACAGGGGCGTTTTTCCATTCAGACTTCGATCTACGAATACAACAGTTATTTGAAGATGCTGCAGATGGCCAGGGAAGTCGATGCCTGCGGTAGCAACATGCAGGTGAAGATCCCGTGTACGGAAGGCGGTATCAGGGCCATTGAGGAAGCGACC
>JAFONG010000127.1 GCA_017418585.1 Erysipelotrichaceae bacterium
CGCGTATATGCTGTCTTCCATGGAAGAGATATACGGCTCTACCGTACTGGTATAGAAATCAGGAAGCGTTTTGATGAAATCGGCAAGCTTGCTGATGCCAAGAGAAACGATCAGGATGATGATCAGCAGGACCAGCAGATAGATCAGCGTCAGAGTAATGCCTCTGTAGAGTTTTCTGTCGTTCTTAAAAAACCTTTTGTTTGCCTTGACGGCTGCATAGGCAAAAAGGAAGCCCATGATAAAAGGAAGCAGAAGCCCCAGCAGATAGTTCACACTGAAATAGACGATGCCGAAGATGACGGCTATATACAAAACGTTGATAATCAGTTCTTTCTTTTTCTCCATACTGTTCATAACTCCATTTTAAGCCAAAAGTCCCAAAAAAAGTAGCTGTCGCTACTCTGTTTCACCCCACGCAGGAATGATCTTGCCTCTTTTCAGCAGGACCGATTTCTGATAGTCGGTACAGTTCAGGAAACGGAGTATCTCCTCGCATTCCTCGTCGTTTACGCCTACCAGCGCTTTCACTTCGAAACGCTTGTTGATGATATCGGCGCAAAGAACGATCGCATCGACTCTCTTGCCCTGCGGCGTCCTGAATACTTCCATCGGCGTTTCATTGTCGCTGTTTAACGTCTTAACATAGCCGAAGTCGCAAGGATAGTTCAAGGAAGGATACATCTTATGCGCACTGCCCTTTTTGTTTGTCAACTTAAAATCGCCGGAAGAATACAAAGTATCTACCTTCTGCCAGAAATAAGCATTGTTTTCAAACTCTTTCATAACTTAACTACCTCAAAACATAAACAATATAACATAATAAAACATTATTGTAAATCTTTTCAGTTTTGAAAATTTTTACATGTTTGTTTTGAGACAGATTCTGGTTTTCTGCAGGAAGTCTTCCACTTCATAGCACCGGTAAGCTTCCATGGCCTTCAGAAGAATCATCAGACAGGCAAAAGAATCCGACTTGGCGTTGTGATGAGACAGATCGATGTTGAGATATTCGGCTACCGTGTTGAGACGGTGATTGTACAGTTCGGGATATACTTTTCTGGATATGGAGACGGTATCAAGAAAATCAAAAGGGATGCGGTCCAGGCCGTAGACATCGCATACCGCATTGAGCACACCTACATCGAACAAGGCGTTATGCGCAACGACGACACTCCCCTTCAGGATTTCGCAGAGTTCCTCGTAGTAATAGACGAATTCCTGTTCGTTCTCCACATCTTCCGGATAGATGCCGTGGATGTGGGTATTGGTGAAATAATTGTAGCGGTAATGCGGCTTGAAATACCATTCGAAGTTGTCCAGTATCTCCCCGTCTTCATAAATGGCGATGCCTAAAGAACAGGCCGAAGCGCTGCTGGCATTGGCTGTTTCAAAATCGATGGCCGTTATCCTCATCTGTTTCCTTTCAGATGTTTCTCTTTCAGAAAACGGTTCATGGAGCTTTCAAACAAAGTCTTGGAAAAAGCTTCCAGCCTTTCCGTTGTACCGTCCTTCATTTCAATGTACAGATAGTCCCTGTTTGTTCCCCACTTGTAGTGCCAGGAAACGACATCTTCATAGTAGATCAAAAAACAGTTCTTCTTGTCTGCACGGTTATATAAAACAAGATAATCCTGATAGAATTCGATCAGTACGACTCTAGGCATGTAGGCCATGGCCATGATGGATGTTACGATCATCATGGTGCCGTAGAGACTTGGTATTTTGAACAGAAAAGAAAGAAAACCAAGCAGCATCAGAAACAGAAAAATGACGTTGGGTTTGGCATCGATACGGCTGATCAGCAGATCGTCCGCAGGAAGATTGTAGGTTTTCAGTTCTTTGGATTTCATAATTTTAGTATAGCATGTATATGTTATGATAATAGATATGAAAAACCCGGGATTTTCCTATGAACTGATCCATCAGGATAAGGGCTCCAAGGCGCGCTTGGGAAAGCTTCACGTTTTTGGCAAGACGGTTGATACGCCGGTTTTCATGCCGGTCGGAACACAGGCTACGGTGAAGTTTCTTTCATCCGATGACATCAAGGCGATCGGAGCTTCGATCATTCTGGGAAATACCTATCATTTATGGCTAAGACCTGGTCCTGAGACATTAATCAAGGCCGGAGGTATACACTCTTTCATGAACTATGACGGACCTATCCTGACTGACAGCGGCGGTTTTCAGGTCTTTTCTCTGGCTGATTCCAGGAAGATCAAGGAGGAAGGCGTTTCCTTCAAGTCGCATCTCGACGGAAGCAGACTTTTCATGTCTCCCGAGGATTCCATCCGCATTCAGGAAGCCATCGGTTCCGATATCGCTATTTCGTTCGATGAATGTATCCCTTACCCTAGCACCTACGAATATGCCAGGGAATCGGTAGATAGAACACTCAGGTGGGCCAGACGCGGCCAGGATGCCCATACCAGAAAGAACCAGGCGCTGTTTGGAGTCGTTCAGGGTTCGGAGTATCCCGACTTAAGAAAGTACTGCGCCGAGAGACTGGTAGAAATGGATTTCGATGGCTATTCGATCGGCGGTACTTCGGTTGGCGAATCCAAGGAAACGCACTACAGAATGCTGGACTATACCCTGCCGTATCTTCCGGAAGACAAGCCGCGTTACGAGATGGGCATAGGTGCGATCAACGACATCCTGGAAGCCGTGGAAAGAGGCGTAGACATGTTCGACTGTGTACTTCCTACCAGGATTGCCAGACATGGAACGCTGATGACTTCCCAGGGCAGGATCAACATCAAGAAAAACATCTACAAGGAAGATTTCACGCCGCTGGATCCGGAATGCGACTGCGAATGCTGCAGAAACTATACTAAAGCCTATCTGAATCATCTGTTCAGAAACGAGGAAGGACTGGGCAACAGACTGATGTCCATCCACAACCTGCGTTTCCTGCTTCGTCTGATGGAAGGCATTCGGAAAGCGATCGCGGAAGACAGATTCATGGAATACAAGGAAGAAATACTCGGCCGTTACGGCTTTGATGAGAGAGGATTCTGATGAAACTCAGTGATTTTGATTTTGAACTTCCTGAAGAGCTGATTGCTCAGCATCCTACGGAGAAAAGAGACAATTCCAGACTTCTTATTCTGCACAAGAATACCGGAGAGATCGAACACAGACATTTCTACGACATTATCAACTATCTGAAGCCGGGAGATGTCCTTGTCAGAAACAATTCCAAAGTCATTCCTGCACGTCTTTATGGAACCAAGAAGGATACGGGAGCCAAGGTCGAAGTTCTGATCCTGAAGATGCAGGGCGACATCTGCGAATGTCTGTGCGGGAACGCCAAGGCGATCAAGACCGGGACAGTCATTGAATTCTCCGATAAACTCTATGGCGAATGCATTGAAAGAAAAGAAGAAGGGATCCGGATCTTCCGGATGCACTCTCAGGGAATATTCCTGGAAGTACTCAACGAGATCGGGCTGATGCCTACGCCTCCCTACATTCATGAGAAACTGCAGGACAAAGACCGTTACAACAACGTCTACGCCAGGATCAACGGCTCCGCCGCCTGCCCTACGGCCGGTCTGCACTTTACGGAAGAACTGATAGAAAAGATCAAAGAGAAAGGCATTGAAGTTCTGGATCTTACTCTGCATGTCGGGCTGGGAACATTCAAGCCGGTCAAGGAAGACAACATCGAAGACCATGTGATGCATTCGGAATACTACAGCATGTCCGCCGATACGGCCGAAAGACTGAATCTGGCTAAAAAGGAAGGAAGACGGATCATCGCAGTCGGTACGACTTCAACCAGAACCCTGGAAACAGTCATGAACCGTTTCGGTGAATTCCGGGAATGTTCCGGAGATACCGCCATCTTCATTTATCCGCCGTATGAATTCAAGGCAATAGATGCCCAGATCACCAATTTCCATCTGCCTAAGTCCACGCTGATCATGATGATTGCGGCAGAGTGTTCCAGAGAAATGATCCTGAATGCCTATCGGATCGCCATAGAAAACAAATACCGTTTCTTCTCCTTTGGAGATTCCATGTTTATCGATAACGAATAAAACATTAAGGTAACAATATGAGATCACTTGCCATCATCGCAATCATACCCGTCGTCACAAGCCTGATTCTGCATCTTCTTTTTCAAACCAGGAAAATGCAGTCTTTATCCTACATGAAAAAGCAGGCAATTGCCGGCGTAGTTTTCGGAATCATCGCCATCTGTTCTACCGAATTCGGCGTTCCTTTCAACGGTGCGATCATTAACGTCAGAGATTCGGCTCCTTTGTGTGCCGCTTTGATCTTCGGTTCTCCAGCCGGTCTGATTGCCGGATTTATCGGTGGTATTGAAAGATGGTTCTGCGTCTATTGGGGCGGAGGCTACTATACCAGACTGGCCTGCAGCATTTCCACCTGTCTGACCGGTGTCATCGGCGCTTTCTTAAAGAAGAATCTTTTCGACGACAAGATTCCCGACTGGAGTCATGCCTTTATCATCGGCGTCATCTGTGAAGTCATCCATATGCTGATGATTTTCTTTACGAATATGACCGATGTCAAAACAGCCTTCCAGTATGTGGAAGCCTGTTCCGTTCCGATGATTTTCCTGAACGCGATTGCCGTTTCTTTCACTGCATTCCTGATCGACAGCGTCAGTCCCGAGTTTCGATCTTCGGAAAAGAAACAGACCCTATCCGTACAGTTCCAGAAGATCCTGATCTACATTGTTCTGATCGGCTTTATTACCAGTACTGCTTTTTCTCAGGTGCTTCAGAACGGGATTTCTCAAACGGAAACCGATGAACTGCTGCGGATGAATATCCTGGATGTGGTAGCGGATGTTAAATCCCAGTCCGACGAGGCGCTGTTAAGCATTAACAGGGTCGTTGTGGATGAAATCGCTCTTTTCCCTGATTCCGATCTGAAAGAGATGAAGAAACGTTTTAACGTTTCGGAGATCGATATTATCGACGAGAACGGAATCATTACCGCTTCCAGCGAAGAAGAAAATGTCGGCTTCGACATGGCTTCTGGCGAACAATCCAGAGAGTTCCTCTGTCTGCTGGAAGGAACGGAATACTTTGTTCAGGAATATCAGCCGATGGCAAAAGACAGCAGCATCATGCACAAGTATTCCGGCATAGCGATCGACAAAGGATTTGTTCAGGTTGCCTATGGCGAAAAAGAATTCCGCGAAGATCTGAACGTAAGACTGAAAAATGTAGCGACTTACCGTCATATCGGTGAAAGCGGAAGCATACTGATAATCGATAATGAAGGAAATATCGTCTCCATATCTCTGAACGATGCCGATATAGACAATACGGAATACCGGGTCGAACTTGATCCTAACGGAACCGAGGAATATACCGTATACCAGGCAAAGATCAACGATGCCAATTACTATTACATGTTTACCAATACGGAAGGATTCCAGATCTATGCGATTCTTCCGCGTATAGAAGCGGACTTCTCCAAAAAGCTTTCCGTCTATCTGAATCTGTTTCTTGAATCCATTATTTTCGGCGCTCTTTTCGTTGCGATCTATTTCATTATCAAGCTGCTGATCGTCAACAATATTCAGAAGATCAACGATTCTCTGGCGGAGATTACGGAAGGAAACCTGGATAATGAAGTCAATATCCGCATCAACAAGGAATTCAGTTCTCTTTCTGACGGTATCAATACGACGGTCGCATCCCTAAAACACTTCATCGCCGAAGCGAATCAGAGAATCGACAATGAGCTGAAATATGCCGCACAGATACAGTCTTCCGCTCTTCCTTCCCTTTTCCCGGAAAGAGAAGAATACGAGATCTACGCACTGATGGATCCGGCTAAGGTGGTAGGCGGCGACTTCTACGACTTCTATGAGATCAGGCATCACGGTCTGGTTTTCATGGTTGCGGATGTTGCCGGGAAAGGAATTCCGGCTTCGCTGTTCATGATGCGGGCCAAGACCATTCTGAAGACCTATGCCGAAAACAACATCTCGCTTTCCGATATCTTTACCAACGCCAACTACCAGCTATGCGAAGGAAACGATGCCGACATGTTTGTAACTGCCTGGATGGCTTTCCTTGATCTGAATACCGGAGTGATGAAGTACGTAAATGCCGGACACAACAGACCGCTGATCAGAAGAAAAGACGGACAGTTCGAATATCTTCAGGGTCCTGCGGGATTCGTTCTGGGAGGCATGGAAGGAATTGTCTACAAGGAACAGACGACTACGCTTGAACCGGGCGACGAGGTGTTCCTGTATACCGACGGCGTTACCGAAGCCACCAGCACAGACAGCGAGCTCTTCGGCGATGACCGGCTGAAAGACTGCGCCAACAGGTGTATCGGTCTGAATGCCAGAAATCTCTGCGGCAGGATCAAGGAAGAAGTAGATGCTTTCTACGAAGGCAATGAACAGTTTGACGATATTACCGAACTGTCGATGCAGTTCAAGAAACTGCATGTCGGAAAATCCAGAAAACAATGAACAACTATCAGAAACAGATCGCCCAGATCAATGCGTTAAAAGGAAGGCCGGAACTGCTGATCCACATCTGCTGCGGGGTATGTTCCGTGTATCCTCTGGAATACCTCCGTCATCATTTCAGAATCACCGTCTTTTTTTCCAATTCCAACATCTACCCTTATGAGGAGCACCAAAGAAGGCTGAACGCCTTAAAGACCTATCTGGATTATCTGAATGATGATTCGATCAGACTGATCGTCGACAAATACGATAATGTGAACTATACGGAAAAGCTTTCTGTCCTGAAGGATGAGCCGGAGGGCGGAAGAAGATGCAGGCTATGTTACCGGATGCGGATGGAAGAGACCTTCAGATATGCA
>JAFONG010000128.1 GCA_017418585.1 Erysipelotrichaceae bacterium
AGATACGACTCTGATCGTCACCGGAAGCAACGGCATGATCCGGGCAGACAACTACTGGAAGACGGGCAAGGGATACTGCATCGTCGATGATGTACGGTATGAGCTGGATGAAGAATGCATATCGGACTTCTATTATGAGCTTAAACACTTTGCCGATCTGGTCGATCAGGGAATTTCTGAATCTCCGATCATGTCCAGACAGGCATCTTTGGATATCTTAAGCATTACCGCAAGTGAAACGGAATCTTAATTTATAATAGTCTTATAGACAGGAAGGAAAACGGAAATGATAATTCAGAGCAAGCGCGTGTATTTCGAAGAAAAACTGCAGCCAAGACAGATTGAAATCAGGAAAGACAGGATCGTCGGCGTTTATCCCTATGGCCAGTTTAAGGCCGATAAAGACTACGAGGATCTCATTGTCATGCCGGGGCTGTGCGATGTTCACAACCACGGATACAACGGCTACGAGGCCAATACGGCTAGCAGAAAGTGGCTGAAGGAATGGACGGCATATCTGCCTTCGGAGGGAGTCACTTCAACCCTGGCATCCATCTCTTCCTTCCCGAAAGAAGGACTGCTGAAAGCCCTGAAGATCATCGGCTCTTTCATCGACAACGACAACAAGACGGGAACGCATATCCTCGGCGTCTATGAGGAAGGTCCGTTCATTTCGTCGGGTAAAGAAAGAGGTGCCCAGAATCTGGCGTTCCAGATCATTCCGACCAGAAAGATCATCGATGAATTCAATCGTGCCTGCAACGGTCATCTGATCTATGTCATGATCGCTCCGGAGATGCTGAAAGGAAACTATTCCGTCATCGATTATTGCGTATCCAAAGGAATGAAAGTGGCTCTGGGGCATACCGGTGCAACATTCGATATCTGTAAGGAGGCCATCAAACACGGCGCCATCTCCTTTACCCATACCTACAACGGCATGAAGGGTCTGCATCACCGTGAACCGGGTGTCGTAGGTGCCGCCATGTATTTTGATGAATGCTATGCGGAATGCATCTGCGACGGCATCCATGTAAACAGGATAGCGGCCAACGTTCTGGCCAAAACCAAAGGCAAGGACAAGCTGATCCTGATTACCGACTCCGTCAGCATCAAGGGTTTTAAACCGGGCGTCTATGAGCTGGAAGAGAAAGGCAGAACGACGACCGTCACGGACAAGGGAGTCGCCTATATTACCGGTACAGATACTCTGGCGGGATCCTGCCACAGACTCAACCACATTCTGGATTATGCGATCCATGAAGCGGGAATCGATCCGGTAACGGCAATGAATGCCGCTACGGTCAATCCGATGAAGATGCTGGGAATCAACGACAGAGGTCTGATCAAGGAGAACTACTATGCCGATCTGGCGGTATTCGATGACCGTTTCAATACGCAAACTACCTATATCGACGGGAAAGAGTTCGCTTTCTGGAAGAAATAAAAAAACAATCAGATGGACCAGATATAGCATTTCGTGAATACATTCATCAGGAGAAAC
>JAFONG010000129.1 GCA_017418585.1 Erysipelotrichaceae bacterium
GAGAAAAGGACTTTATGTTCTGGCTTCGACCACGCTGTGTCTGGCTGTCAATGCCGTTACGAAGCTTACGGCCTGCATCTACCGTCCGTGGATCAAGGATGTCCGGGTCGTGCCGGCAGGAGACGCCATAACGGAAGCGACAGGCTATTCTTTTCCCAGCGGACATACGGCAACCGCAACGCCGATCTACGGCGGTCTGGCTTACGCATTTAAAAAAAGATGGCTTACCTGGATCTGCGTTCTTCTGATCCTGATAACCGGCTTCTCCCGCAATTATCTAGGCGTTCATACGCCGCAGGATGTTCTGGTTGCGCTCATGATAGGTACAGGAAGCCTTTACATCGTTCATAAACTGTTTCTTTATCTGGATGAACATCCGGAAAAAGAGGATCTGTTTCTGTTCTTCGGCTTCGCTTTCGGCATCTCAGCCATCTTCTACATCACCTTTAAACAGTATCCTACCGAATACGTGAACGGTGAACTTCTGGTGGATCCCCACAGGATGATGAAGGACGGCTACAAGGATATCGGTCAGTTTGTCGCCTTCTGTGCTGCGCGTTTTCTGGAGAAGCGTTTTGTGAAATTCAAGGAGATCGGCACAGACTGGAAAGGTGTCGTCCTGGCTCTGATCGGCATGGTCCTGATGTTCCTGATCAACCGGTATATGCCTCAGCTGCTTGCGGGATATCTGGAAACCAACATCTGCGCCATGGTTTCGCAGATGCTTCTTGCTTTCTTTATCATTCTCGTATGGCCGGCCGTGATCAGGCTTTTCCGGAAAGAGACAGAAGAAACAGAACAATAAAAAAGACCGGATCATCCGGTCTTTCTTTTATTCAGCTACAAAGTCAAGATTGACGCTCGCCTGTTCCGGGAAGTAGTCGATTCCCACGAACATCTCTTTTTCCGGATTGTAGATCACAACCTGTTTCAGGGATCCGACAACATCCGGGTTCTCTCTGTCAAAGCCATCGGCATTCAGGGCTTCCTCAAGGGCAGCAAGGAACGCTTCCGCCTTCTCAGCACTTTCGAATTCCTGGCTGACGGTGAATGTAGCTTTTCTTTCCCTTCCGTAACGGACTTTTTCGAAAGCCCTCAAATCGCGGCAAGTGATTGGCTCACTCAGACTGATCGTCGGGAATCCGGCTTCTTTGACCATCTGCTCCGCTTCTGCAGGGCTGATGTATTTTTCGGACTTGAACAGGAAGCTGACGGTATCGTCATCCAGGAAGTTGTAACGGAAGCTGTAGAAGCCGTTTTCGGAATCGTAACGTACCGCATCCTCCTCTTCCTCGTCCTTGACAGGCATGAATCCGGCATTGCTCAGAGCCTCTTCATATTCTTTAATGTAATTGAGGGTTTCTTCCTTGTCTTTGTAGTCGACGTCGACATACAGACCCAGATCGTAGTTGAAGAAATACAGCCAGGACTCACTCATTTCATACGCTCTGTCTGTTCCTTTGCAGGAAGTAAAGTTTTCCGATGCAGGGAGTGCCGGATAGCCTGCCGCTTCAACGACATTGTTGATCGAATCCAGATCGTCGTAGACCGGGAAGTCGTACCATTTCTTTGCGATAAGATCGACGCCGTTGTTGTATTCCAGTTCGATGGAAGAATAGCACTTGTAGTCTTCTCTCAGCAGCTTGCGGTAGAATGTCTTTTCAACGCCGTCCACCGTTTCCTTAACATCCCTGAAACCCGCGGCAATCAGATCGGCTGCATAATAGTCCATATCCTGTTTGATGGCGTGCGGATCGCGGATGCATACCTCGTCATCCGTGACGAAATTCTCCTGATCGACCGTCATCGCATAGCTGGCGAACGCAGGGAAAGGAACGGCTTCCAGACCGTACTCCGGAAGGAATACGGAATTGAAGATGAATTCATCTACGTCGTCCCATCCCGTCTTTGGATCAGGATAGACAGGATCCGCCATCCAGGCATCGGCTGTGGCGTTGCTTTGGGCATTGCCGAAGGTGATTTCTACATCGATGTCTTCCGGGAAAAGACGGGCAATCATGTCTTCGTCCATCTCGGCCTGAATATGAGCGGTGCTCGGATCTTCCTTGTCCAGTGTCAGATATACTTCATGCATCAGCCTTAAGGTCATGTCGCTGTATCCGACAAGAGCCAGAACGCTCTGCTTCAGGGTGTCGTCATAGGAAACAAACTTCAGCGGATCTTCCTGCGTGTTGTAGAAGAGATTCCAGATGTTTCCCTCAGCCAGATCCAGCCAGCCATTCGGCAGTCTTTTGGCTGCGACGTCGATCGCCTGACCTTCACCTAAATACTGCGCTTTCGGCGGCTGTTCATCCAGGTAGATCTGGAATGCTTCATCATTTACGCTTACAGCCGTAAAGTCATTGTAAGTATCTTCATCGTATTCGAAGTTTACCTGATCTCTGGAATAGACCGTAGTCGTCAGATAATCCTTGGCTTTCATGACGTAGTTTCCTTCTTCCAGTCTGTTCAGGAAATTGTTCATGGCCGCCTCGCTGTCTGCCGGCTTTTTCTGACATGCCGACAGGACGCAGCACAGTATGATCAATAGAACGGTTATGTATTTTCTTTTCATACGAATACCTCACTTCTTTATTTAAAATAATACCATACCGCAGATCGCGGCTGTGCTTTTTTAATAATCTGTCGAATTATTGCCGATGGCGTTTTGTATAATTGAAATAGATGAACATTCAATCATAATCGTCGTTTTGACAGAGGAGAAATCATATGAAACTTTACTTTATCGGAGCGGACCACGAAGTTACGGGAAGCTGCCACGTCGTTGAAGTAAACGGGAAACATATTATGCTGGACTGCGGTCTGGAACAGGGAAGAGACATCTACGTAAATGACGATCTTCCGGTCCCTCCCGCAAAAATCGATGCCGTGCTTCTTTCCCACGCGCATATCGACCATTCTGGTCTTTTGCCGAAGCTGGTGAAGGACGGCTTCCAGGGAACGATCTGGTGTACCGAGGTAAGCAGACAGCTGTGCGACATCATGCTGAAAGACTCGGCGCACATTCACGAATCGGAAGCGGAGTGGGCCAACCGGAAAGCGAAGAGAAGCGGAAAGAAACAGGAAAAACCTTTGTATACCGTAGAAGATGCCGAGGAATGCATGAAACACTTCCGTTCGATCGAATACGGGGAGACATTCACGCCGGCTGAAGGCATCAGCGCAAGATACGAGGACGGCGGACACATTCTAGGAAGCGCGATCATTTACCTGACACTCCAGGAAGACGGACTGAAACAGACTCTGGCCTTTACCGGGGATCTGGGAAATACGGGCATGCCAATTGTCAACGATCCAAGTCCGAGAGAGACGACGGATTTTGTCATTACCGAGAGTACCTACGGGGACCGTCTGCATGAGAAGGTGGATGATCCTTTGAAGCAGCTTGCCGATATCATGGAACGGACCTTCAAAAGGGGAGGCAACGTCGTCATTCCGGCATTCGCCGTAGGAAGGACGCAGGAGATGCTCTATTTCATCAGGGAGATCCTGGAAAGAGATATGGTTTCCTACAAGGATTTTGACGTCTATGTCGACAGCCCGCTGGCCGATGAAGCGACAGCCATCTTTGAAGAGAATGTCTTCGGCTACTACGATGAAGAAGCGATGAAGATCATCCGCGAGGGAGACCATCCTTTGCTGTTCCCGAACCTGATCACGGTCGTAGATGCCGAGGAATCGAAACAGATCAATTCTTCCACCAGACCGTCTGTCATCATCTCGGCTTCCGGCATGTGCTCCAACGGACGTATCAAGCACCATCTAAAGCACAATCTCTGGAGACCGGAATGCACCATAGCTCTGGCCGGGTATCAGGCCGAAGGAACGCTGGGAAGACTTCTTGCGGACGGCGTGAAGGATGTCAGGATATTCCAGGAGGACATCCATGTAGCGGCCGAGATCGTACAGCTTCAGGACGTCAGTGCCCACGCCGACCAGAACGGTCTGATTCACTGGCTGATCGATAATCCAAATAAGCCGGAAAGGGTTTTTGTGGTACATGGGGACGAGGAAGCCTGTACGACATTTACGGAACTGCTGAAGAAAGACTACGACTACAAGGCAACCGCGCCTTATTCGGGATTCGTCTATGATCTTCTGAAAAACGAGTATGTCAGTACGGAAATGCCTGAACCGGTCCTGAGCGCATCAGAGAAACAGGAGAAAATCAAGGAAGACAAAAACAGGGAACAGGATACCTATGCCCAGAACAGGTACTACAGCGAACTGATGGAAAAGGGACAGAAACTGATCCGTCTGATCGAAAAAAGAAAGAATGCGAAAAACAGCGAACTGAAGAGGTTCCTGAAAGAAGTGGAACGGGTCGTAAACCGATGGGATTAAGGCTTTCATTTTAGCTGTGTTTCGTGAAATAATAAAAACGGAAAAAGGTGGATGATCATGAATACATTTCAATACGAATGGCTTTTTAGAATTTTTGCGTCGATCTTCTTTGCGACGCTCATCGGCTATGAAAGACATCGCAGCTATAAGGAAGCCGGTGTCCGTACCCATGTTCTGGTGGCTCTTTCCACCTGTCTGATGATGATCATTTCGAAATACGGATTCTTCGATACGGAAAAGATCGACGCTTCGCGTATTGCGGCAGGTGTCGTATCCGGTATCTCTTTTCTGGGCGCAGGCATCATCTTTGAGCGTAGAGGAAGGATCGAAGGTCTGACGACAGCCGCGGGCATTTTCGCTACCGGTGCAATCGGTCTTTGTTTCGGTGCAGGCATGTATCTGCTGGGAATCTGCGCCAGCATCCTGACGCTTCTTTCCGCCCTGACTTCTCCGATCTTCAACTACAATCATCCGCGCAACGTCATGAAGATCAGCATCCGCATCGGTCATGACGGAAAAGTAGGGGACATTGAAAAATGCCTGAGCGAGCTTCATTGCATCCACACGGAAAACCACATACGAGCCGACGAGGAAACGGGATGGTATCTTGAAACCGAGATCGCCACGCATGACAGCATCGTTCCTAAAGAACTGATCGAAAAACTGAAAAAGATCGATTCCGTCATCGATGTAAAAATCAAATAAAAAGGCGTGAAGCATCACGCCTTTATTTATTCTCCCTGCATATACGGCAGCAGTTCGTCTTTTAATATTTCCAGGACTTTTTCTTTGGTTTCCGGGTTATCCAGTATCGTATGTGATCCTCCTTCCAGAAGATGATACTTCTTCTCCTTGCTTTGGATCTTATCAAAATACTTCTGTGAGAATTCATAAGGGATCAGTTCGTCTCCCTTTGCGGCAACAACGACGACAGAACAGTCGATCTTCTCTACGTCCGGAAGGCAACGTTTCAGCACTTCCGGAAATACATCGATGTATTCATCAGGAACAGCAGGATCCGGATTGTTTCGTTTGACTTCTAGAAATTTCTGATCGTCAAGACCGGGAGAGAGGAATATCATCTTTTCAAATGCATATTCCTTTGAAAAGTGTGCCGCAATGAGCGCTCCCATGGAAAAACCGATTACGACAGGTTTTTCTTCCTTATATTCTTCCAGTATTTCTTTCACGTTGTTCAGCCAGCGTTCACAGGATGCGTCTTCTTTATTCAATTCATAGTAATCGGGAGACAAAATTTCAAAACGATCACCGAACGCTTCTCTTACGGTTTCAAACTGTTTGCCTCTGCGTTTGCCAAAACCGTGAAGACATAGTACTTTTTTCTTTTCCATGACGGGTTCCTTTCTGTTTGCTGTTCTTTTACTGATTATGTCCAATTCAGAAACGGGTTCATGACTTTTGCGGTTTTCATTCAAATCATCCCAGCGGTATCTCTACGACTTCCGCCATCTTGGTGAGACAGCTTTCGATCTGCGTCGAGATCTCTTTTACCAGACGCTGAGAGATCTGCTGATTCTTCTCCTGCTCCAGTTTTTCATAAAGATTCTCTTTGACTTGCTTGGAGATAGAACCCATTCTGGCTTTCAGATAACTCTTCGGAATGACTCTTCTGACAGGACTTGGAATATTGGAATTGAGGAGCATCTCCTGCATCTTGTCTTTTCCCAGAGCCAGGATCAGCAGCGATACGACAACTCCGGCAATGATGCCAGGCAGGCCGTTGGCGATCAGGGCAACACCGCCTCCTCCGCAAAGAAGACCGACGACAATGGAGATCGTCGCATCGATCAGCCAGGTGATCTCGTTTACGGCGAAGAGGTTCTTTGCTTCGACATTGATCTCGATATCGCTCATGGACAGGAAGGAATTCAAGGAAAGGGAAGAATACGGCACGTTGTGTCTGACGCAGATCGGCATCGTATATTCTTCCAGTTCAAAGGAAACGGTCTTCAGCCATTTGGCGACCGGCTGCATCAGCAGGGCTCTGGCTTCGTTGGTATGCAGCCAGGTATCGATTTCCTTCTGCATGAGCGGATCGATATCGGAAAGCTTCTCTATTTCCCCGCTGCGCCATCTTTCGCTGATCGGCAGGGCAACATGTTCCAGGATCGGTTCAACCATCGTTTCTACCGCATCCCGATAAAGCTCGCTGATGTGTTTCTCAACGATCTGTTCCACGGTGGTGGAATCGACAAGGGCGCTGACTTCTTCTTTGAAGCCTCTCAGTTCGTCGTCGATCTTGCCACACCAGGCCAGGCCGGAAGCGACCGAGAATTCCGGTTCTGCACAGGTTATGACCACCGCATCCTCGAATACTTCACGGCACCAGTTGCGAATAACAGGCATCCTGGAAACCCCACCGGTCAGGAATACAAGTTCCGGCTGTTTATCTTTCATGGATTCCTTCGCCTGAAGCAGGCTGTCCATGAATACTTCCCTGAATGATTTATCCGAAAGTCTTTCAACCTTCTGATTCAGAAGTCTGTCGGCGATTTCCGCATCGATCTTCAGTGTCAGTTTTACCGGTAACAGTCCCTGACGGATGGATACGGACTGCGTACATTCGTTATCCTTCCAGTATTCTTCATCGGAGAAATACTTTTCTTTCAGTCTTCTTGCCGCAAAGTCGCAGTAGCTCTTCCACGGTTCACTTTCTTCAAAGATCTTGCGGATCCTGGCTTCGTTGGATGAAGCTTTCAGGGACTCTTCCAGCAGGATCTCGTCCATCACGCCACCACCTAGGAACACCTCGCCGCCTGTCTTGAGTTCCACTTCCTTTCCGCCCATGATATAGGCGAAATCGGTCGTAGAAGAACCGATATCGATAACCAGTACCGGTCTATTGAGAATGTCATAGCCGACCTGCAGGTGCTTGGACTGACAGGCCGAGACCAGAGCGGCTCTGGATTCGGAGATGATCTTCACCGGAGGATATCCTGTCTTTTCAAATATGCTGCGGTATTCTTCGCGGGCGGTCTTGTCCCATCCTGCCGGACAGCCGACATAGAAACAGCAGTCATCCGACTTGATCAGATCGCCGTTGAGATACAGTTCTCCCAACACGCCTGAAGCAAAGCTCTTTACATCTTTGGATGCTTCAGGATCTACCAGAAAACGGCTCTTGAAACGTTCTTTTCTCTTTGTCGCATCCGGAGCATAGCAGGCTCCTTCGCCGATCAGAAGCTTTCCATCCCGAAGCAGCGCATAAGCCGTAATAAAGCTTTTGGCCTCGTTGATCGTCAGTACGACCGGAGCAAGGTCTTTGGTTTTATCCAGTCTGGTGACAGCACTCTCGGCGTCACCTAAATCAAATCCGTAAAAGCGATCCATCTCTATTCTCCTGCCGCAAGTCCTTTGCGGAGTGCGCTGCCTGCGATAACCAAGGCGGGTCTGATCGTTCCTGATGTCTGAGAAGGCATCAGATCAAAGAACGCTCTGTTTTCTCCGTCGTAGTCGATCACTTCAATGTTCCTGCGGCGTAGATAGAACTTCACTTCGGAAACGATCTGTCTGGCATATTCGCTGTCTTCTTCGCCATAGGCGGATTCCAGCAGATCGGAGAGAAGCTGAATGTCTTCTTTCTTCAGACTATCTTTTTCTTCCATCAGTGCCTTCTTGTTTTCGAGAATTTCTTCGTTCCTGACCTGTTCCAGTATTCTGTCCATCGTAAGTACACTATTGAGAAGGATGTGATAGGTCTTTTCTCCGTCCGGAATCGTTTCGGCGTAGAGTTCCTGCCTGTTTTCTTCTTTTTTCCTGGCGGAGAAGATTCCGGAAAGAAACAGGAAGAAAGCCGCAGTTGCCGCAAGTCCCAGACCGATCATCATCTCGTTGCTTGGAGGCATAGTATCGGTAAAATAGATCAGTCCAGCGCACGCTGCCGCCAGACAAAGAATGCCCAGAAGCAGAAAGACGACAAACCAGCCTGATCTTTTCGGCTTGCTGACACCGGGACGGTACTGCGATTTCGACCAGATGACGGATTCTCCATCACAGTTGAGAAAACCGGCGGAAGAAGTCAACGCTTCCGTCAGATAAACCGCCGTGCTTTTGATACGATCGTTTTCTTCTTCCTCGTTATATGCGGAAAGAATGCGGCTGAACTGTTCTTCTACGGTTGCGACCGATTCAGCCGAAGATTTTGCCGCCGCCATATTATGTAAGAAACGCTCTTTGTCTTTTTCAAGAAGCGCCTGCATTGTTGTCATATCGTGCTCCTCCTGTTAATTGAATTCTAGCACAATTTCCTCTTCTATCTAAAGAGCGGGGGTTAGACGAGGGTGAACAGTCACTCGGTTTCGTGATCAATGGCAAGCACCACGTGAATGTTAGACTCGGTCTAAGCTTCGATCTTGAAGTCGAGAATGAAACGCTTCGCATGGAACGTTTCAGAAGGATCGAAACAGGCGGTCACATTGATCCTCCGCCTTACAGGATTCCTCAGACAGGCATAGATAAATAAAAACCGGCAATAGCCGGTTTTTTAAATCATCTGCGTTTTTGTGTTCTTCAGTTACTCGACAGCTTCGAATACGTTGTCTTCGCCTTCGCCAAAAGAAACCAGATCATTAATCATCTTGGAAATAGTTTTGGATGAATACTCTTTTGCTTCATCGCGATTGTATGTATTAATGAAATGTCCTTCTTTACGAGAGATAGATGCTACATAACCTGTTTCGCCGCTATATTTATTGGTCCATTTAATAACCATTCTGTTCTTTTCCTCCTTACATGTTTAAGATTATACTTCAATTCTTATAAAAAAAACTTTTCTATAAAAATACGGTAATAAAAAAACCGGGGGCAGATCTTTCGTGCCCCCGGAACGGTATTGTTTCTAGTACAGTTTCGCTCCTGCCGGAATATGCGGATCGACCATGAGAAGATGGAGCCTTTCCTGTCCTTCTTCCGTGTGTTTCGCACTCAGCAGCATGCCTTCGGAATCGATGCCCATCATGTTTCTTGGCGGCAGATTGACGATGGCGATGCAGGTCTTGCCGATCAGTTCTTCCGGTTCATAGTATTCATGAATTCCTGAGAGGATGGTCCTTGGTCTGTCTGTTCCGTCATTCAGTGTGAACTTCAGAAGTTTCTTTGACTTGTTGACCGCTTCGCAGCTCAGTACTTTTACCGCTCTGAAATCCGATTTAGAGAACGTGTCGAAATCGACATAGTCTTCAAATAGCGGTTCGATCTCGACCTTGGAGAAATCGATGACTTCTTCCGTTTCTTCAACGACCTTAATGGCGCTTCTTTCTCCTTCTCTTGGTTTCATAGTCGGGAACAGGAGCACTTCTCTGATGGATTCCGTCTGCGCCAGCAGCATTACGAATCTGTCGATACCAATACCGATACCTCCCGTTGGCGGAAGGCCGTATTCCAGAGCTTCCACATAATCCATATCCATGTCGGTAGCTTCCGCATCGCCCATCTCTTTCGCTTTGAGCTGGTTTTCAAATCTCTCGTACTGATCGATCGGATCGTTGAGTTCTGTGAAGGCATTGGCGTATTCCGTGCCGTTGATATAGAGTTCGAACCTTAAGGTAAATCTAGGATCCTTTGGATCTTTCTTCGCCAGCGGCGAGATCTCGATCGGATGTCCGCAGACAAAGACCGGACCGATCATCTCTTCTTCGCACAGCGTTTCAAAAAGATTGTTTATGATGTGACCCAGATCGTGTTCGTGCTTCTCCAGATTCACGTTGAATTTCCTGCAGACTTCTTCCGCTTCTTCCAGAGAGATGCTGCGGAAATCCTTGCCGGTTTTTTCATTGACCGCATCGGTCATGTTGACTCTCTTGAACGGAGCCTTCAGGGATATCGTATGGTCTCCCGTCCGGATCTCTGTCGTACCCAATACCTTGAGCGCTACGTCTTCAAAAAGATTTTCGTTCAGTTTCATCATGCCTTCCAGATCGGAATAGGCAACATAGGCTTCGATGGTCGTGAATTCCGGATTGTGCTTCAGGTCCATGCCTTCGTTTCTAAACAGTCTGCCGATCTCGTAGACGCCTTCCATGCCTCCGACGATCAGTCTCTTCAGATAAAGCTCTGTTGCGATACGCAGATAGAAATCCTTGTTCAGGGCATTGTGGTGGGTTACAAAAGGTCTGGCACTGGCGCCGCCCAGGATCGGATTAAGTACCGGTGTTTCGACTTCCACCAGTCCCTGCGCATCCAGGTTGTGGCGGATGGCGCTAAGAATGGCCGGTCTCAGGAAAGCGATTCTCCTGGCTTCGTCATTCATGATCAGATCGACATATCTTCTTCTGTATCTTTCTTCGACATCGGTCAGTCCGTGGAACTTTTCCGGAAGCGGTCTTAAGGCCTTGGTCAGATGTGTGTATTCCTTGACGTAAACGGAAAGCTCGCCGTTCGGATTGGATTCCGTAGGGTTGGTTCTGTAGACGACGCCCTTGACGCCGATGATGTCGCCGATATCGGAAGCCTTCACCAGTTCATAGACTTCCTCTCCGACATCCGCCTTGTTTATGACGAGCTGGATCTGTCCGTCTTTATCCTGAATATGCATGAAGCACATCTTGCCCATTCTTCTCTTCGACATGATTCTTCCGGCAATGGATACTTCGACCGCCTTGGCTTCCAGTTCTTCCTTGCTGAATGAACCGTAATCTTCTTTGATTGACTTCGAATTAGCCGTTCTTTCATAAGCCTGGCCAAACGGGTCAATACCCTTGGCTCTTAGATCTTCCATCTTCTGTCGTCTAACCAGTTCCTGATCGTTGAATTCTCTTTCCATGTTTTTCTCCTTGAATAAAATAAAACGTCCCTATCTCTAAGGACGTTGTTGACGCGGTACCACCTTAGTTCCCATACAATGTATGAGCACCTTCATTGAGTCTTAACGCGACCGACGATTCACTCCAAGTTTTTATTCAGATAAATGCATCCGTTCCTCTTCCACCCTCAGGAACTCGCTGTATGATCTTAGATATCCTACTCGTCTCTTCTTCGTGACAAGAATATTGTACCTTAAAACATTTAAAAATAATATACCGATTCGTTTTATCTCATTCCTATTGCCAGACCGATGATCCTGACGGCATAAGCCGCCATCCAGGCAACGGCACACTGCCACAGGACAACGGATATCGCCCATCTGTGTCCCATCTCTCTTTTCACGGCAGCGATGGCCGCGATACATGGCGTGTACAGCAGAGAGAATACCAGCATCGATGCGGCAGCCAGAGGCGTAAGGATCGTTGACAGATCCTGACCGAACAGGACTTCCATTGTTGAAGTGACGCTTTCCTTGGCCATGACACCGCTGATCAAAGAAGTGACGATACGCCAGTCGCCCAGTCCGATCGGCTTGAACAAAGGAACAAGTCCTCCGGAAAGGAAAGCCAGAATGCTGGAATGGGAATCTTGCGTCAGATTGAAATGCAGGTCAAAGCTCTGCAGGAACCAGACGACGATCGTAGCAATCAGAATGACCGAGAAGGCTCTCTGCAGGAAGTCCTTGGCTTTTTCCCAAAGCAGACGGATGACGTTCTGTGCGCTTGGGATGCGGTAATTCGGCAGTTCCATGACAAACGGCGCAGCCGATCCTTTGAACAGCGTGTTCTTATAAATCCGGGCAATCAGGATCGAAAGCAGAATGCCCAGGACATAAAGACCGGTCATGATGAGAGCTCCGCGTTTCGGGAAGAAGGCATTCACAAAGAAAGCATAGATCGGCAGTTTTGCGGAACAGCTCATGAACGGGATCAGCAGGATGGTCATCTTTCTGTCTCTCTCGCTCGGCAAGGTCCTGGTCGACATGATGGCCGGAACCGAACAGCCGAAGCCGATCAACATCGGTACAATACTGCGTCCGGACAGGCCGATCTTTCTTAAGAGCTTATCCATGACAAACGCAACTCTTGCGATATATCCGCTGTCTTCCATCAAAGACAGGAAGAAGAACAGGGTAACGATGATCGGCAGAAAACTCAAGACACTGCCCACACCCGCAAAGACGCCTTCGATCAGCAGATGATGAATGGTTTCATTTACGTTCAATGCGTTAAGCAACTGATCCACTCTACCGGTCAAGACATCGATGCCCATCTCCAGCAGATTCTGCAGTGCAGCACCGATGACATTAAAGGTCAGCCAGAATACGGCAGCCATGATCAGGATGAAGGCAGGGATGGCGGTATACTGGCCGGTCAGTATCCTGTCGATCTTTTCGCTTCTCACCTTTTCCTTGCTTTCGGCAATGCGAATCACCGCCTTGTCACAGACTTTATGAATGAAAGCGAAACGCATGTCGGCGATC
>JAFONG010000130.1 GCA_017418585.1 Erysipelotrichaceae bacterium
CACCATCTTCCCTTGCCTGATCAGCCCTTCTCTTTTATAGCTGCATTTTTCAAGCATCTTCCATGAAGCAGTATTTCTGACATCGACCTGCGTCCAGAGCCTCTGCAGCTCCGTATTCTCGAAACAGAATCTAATCATGGCCCTGAACCATGCAGAGAAATTCCCACCCGTATCTCTCATAGAATCCTGTATGGTCAGTAACCAGATAGACCGGCGAGATGCCTTTTGACCGCAGATCCTCAACGGTCATATTCAACAGACTGCCGGCAATGCCTTTACAGCGGTATTCTTCTTCCGTAAAGACTGCACAGATGTTCGGTGAAAGATCCTTTCTGTCATGGAAATCATTTTCGATGACGCCCATACCGCCGACAATCCTGTCGCCATCCAGACACAGATACCACCCGTATTCCGTTTTTTTATTGAGATATGCTTCCATGCATTCCAGATATGCTTCAGTCGGAACGCCGAATCTGCTGTGGAACCATTCCGCAGCTTCTTCTTTCAGGTCCGATCTTTCTCTTAACGTGACATAAACATATTCATTCATCCTCGGTTCTCAATACTCCGATTTATCTATCTTTTTATTATACAGAACAAGATCCGTCATAAAGGAAAAAGGATCTATTTACTGGAAACAGATCCTTGGAAAATCTTTGGTGTCATAAGGGAAAAACATCCCCGAAGAACCTCAATCAAACAATCTTCTGTAAAAGAATTATTTGCCAAAGGTACCAAAGGCGGCAATCGCTTCGTCTATGCTAATGGCACCGGTTCCAACTCCATAGACCGCCATTCTTAACTGCTTGACCGCATCGTCCGTCAGACCGAATTCTTCCGGAGACAGGATCCGGGATTCCGGAACGCTTCCAAACGCAGCATACATGCTGTTGAAGGACAGGTCTTTGGTCGGTGACATAAGTCCCTTTTTCTGTGCCATTTCGCTCAGTTCTTCTGGCGTGATCAGGAAACGCATGAATTCATTGGCCATGTCCAGATTCGGGCTGTTCTTGTTGACAGAGAACTGCAGATTCGGCATGTCAAGGAAGTTGGCGCCTTCATCTGACATTGGAACCGGAGCAAAGGAATAATTGAATGGATTGGCGATAAACGATTCAGAACGGCTTTCCCGTTTCTTGGTTCCGGAGACGGTATCTCCGGAGCAGGTCATCATAGGTACGTCGCCTTCAAAGAAGCGAAGGATCACGGCGTCATAGTTGTTTTCGATCTGTGCGCAGTTGTCAAGATTCACGAAACAGTCGTTCAAAAACTGCACGATCTTTTCGAGAGACGGACGCATGTATTCTCCGGCCGAAGGATCAAGAGCATTTAACTTTTTGACGGCATCCGCATCATGCGCTACGGTTCCGCAGAAGAACGGATAAGTTGCCAAAGTGAATATGGATGTCGTTTCCTCTTTGGAGAAGCCCATGATCGGGTTTTCATACCCTTTTTCATGGAACGCTTTACATACTTCCACCAGTTCCTGATAAGTTGTAGGAACACTCAACCCCTCTTTTTCAAAGAGGTCGTTGTTCACCAGCATGCCGTAGGTGTTGGAAAAAACCGGAACCATCGGAAGCGAACCGTCTTCCGTATTCAGAATGATATTGCCGCGGATGCAGTCCAGATCAAATCCAAGTGCCGGATCAGACAGATCCTCGGCATGATCGATAGATGAACGATACTGTTCACGGCCGTACATCCATGAATAATTGACGTAAATGTCGGGAGCCTCGTTTCCGTTGAGGACCGTACCGATCATGTTGTTGTAGTCGTCGATCTTCGTGTATTTCAGTTCCACATTGGGATAATACTCGTTGAAACGGTCAAATTCGGCTTCCAACGCCTCAAAGTTGTCGTAACCGCCGCCAACGTTGATATAACAGTCGGCAGTTGTATCCAGAGAAGGAACAAAACCCTCCTCTGTCGCTGTTTCCTGCTCCTTCTGACCGCATGCGGTTAAAGCCAGAAACATCAGCACCGCTAAAAGCATGCACATCGTCCTTTTCATAGTTATTTCCTTTCTTCCTTGATTCTTCGAATCTCCTTGATAACCAGTTTAATATCGACAGGCTTTGCAATATGCCCGTTCATTCCTGCATTCAGACATTCCGTGACGTTCTCAGAGAATGCATCTGCCGTCATTGCGACGATCGGGATAGAGGATGCCCAGGAATCCTTTAAGTTCCGGATCGTCCTGGTCGCATCGAGACCGTTCATTTCCGGCATCTGTACATCCATGAAGATCAGCTGATAGCTGTCTTTTGCAGCTGCCTGCATCTTCTCTACGCAGATCCGTCCGTTCTCCGCACGCTCGGAAGTGATTCCGAACATGGCAAGCATGGCGGATATGATTTCCCAGTTGATATCATTATCCTCGGCTACAAGGATATGCATTCCCTGCAGATCGGAATAATCATCCTCCGGTTCATAGACAGTCTTCTTTCCGATCAGACCGTTGATCTTATCGTAAAGCGTGGAACGGAAAAGCGGCTTGCTGACAAAGGCGTTAACGCCTGCCTCTCTTGCCTTGTCTTCAATATCCGACCAGTCGTATGCGGAAATCAGCAATATCGGGATGTCCGCGTCTATCTCCGAGCGGATCCGTCTGATCGTTTCAGCGCCGTCCATTTCCGGCATTTTCCAGTCGATGATGATTGCGCCGTAATCCTTTCCGGAAAGATGTCTGTTTCTGATCATATCGAGCGCTTCCGGCCCGCTTCTTGCCTGCTCCGGCGTAGCGCCAAGAGACTTGAGGGTATTGGCGGTTGTCTGCAGCATGATCTCGTCGTCATCGACAATCAGAACATCGATCGGTTCAAGCTGCATATCGTCCCGCTGGCTGTCGGCTACAGGAATGTCCAGCGTGACTGTAAAAGTCGTACCCTTGTTCTGTTCGGACTGACATTCGATCGTTCCGCCTAGCAGTTCAACCATCTGCTTCGTGATGGCCAGACCAAGACCGGTTCCCTGAATGCTGTTGACGCGGCTGTCTATCTGACGCGAGAAAGGCTGATACATGGTCGCCATGAATTCCGGACTCATGCCGATACCCGTATCGCTTACGACATAGACCAGACGTATGCAGCCCGGCTGCTCGCTTTCCTCCTCACGCATGTCTACGCTGACATGTCCGCCGGGTTCCGTATACTTGATGGCGTTGGAGAGGATATTGATGTAAATCTGATTCAGACGAAGCTGGTCTGTGTACAGGTATTCCTTCTCCATCTGATTGACATGGAAGCTGAATTCTATGTTCTTTTC
>JAFONG010000131.1 GCA_017418585.1 Erysipelotrichaceae bacterium
AATTGAACTGGCGACACACGGATTTTCAGTCCGTTGCTCTACCTACTGAGCTACAGAACCATTGGTTGCGAGGGAAGGATTTGAACCAACGACCTCCGGGTTATGAGCCCGACGAGCTACCAGACTGCTCTACCTCGCGATATTTTGATGGCGCAGGAGCTGGGATTCGAACCCAGGCGCCACTTGCATGACCTACCGGTTTTCAAGACCGGACCCTTCAGCCACTTGGGTACTCCTGCAGATTTAGATAGTGGTGGACCCTGAAGGACTCGAACCTTCGACCACCCGGTTATGAGCCGGAAGCTCTGACCAACTGAGCTAAGGGTCCAATAAGTGGTAGCGAGGGTGGGACTCGAACCCACGACCTACCGGGTATGAACCGATCGCTCTAGCCAACTAAGCTACCTCGCCATGCGCCTTAAAGATGGTCGGGATGGCAGGATTCGAACCTGTGACACCTTGATCCCAAATCAAGTACTCTACCAAGCTGAGCTACATCCCGTTTAATATTTGGCGCGCCCAGCAAGACTTGAACTCGCAACCTTTTGGTTCGTAGCCAAACACTCTATCCAGTTGAGCTATGGGCGCATATACACGCCTATTTCCATACAGGTGGTGGGGATGGTGGGAGTTGAACCCACACGGTATTGCTACCAAGGGATTTTAAGTCCCTCGCGTCTACCATTCCGCCACATCCCCTTGGAGGTTCCTACCAGATTCGAACCGGTGATCACAGAGTTGCAGTCTATTGCCTTACCACTTGGCTAAGGAACCATTAAGGGAAAATAATTCCGTGCCTTATAATTCTAACAATAATGCCTGAAAAAAGCAACATTAAAAAACATGAAGATTTTATTTTGTTTTTATATTTGTTATAATTTCTGTATAAAATGATTTGGGGGAAATCCAATGAGCTTTTCTGACGAGAAAAAAAGAATTGTAGAGGCTGCTCTTACGAATGAAACGCAGCTTGATTTACAGATTGACGAAAAGAATAATGAGATTGCCGAACTGAATAAACAGATTGAAGTTTTAAAGACGGAAATAGACGATGCCAATGTCAGATATCAGAAAAGACTTCAGGCAATGGATAAGAAGCAGGCGGCATATAATAAGGAACTGGCAAAACAGAAGGACAGGATATCGAAAGAACTGATCGAACTGGAAGCCAGACAGAAGGAATTCAGGAATAAATACGAACAGGATGAAGCCGACATCAATACCAGGATAGCGGAATTCAGACTGAAGAAAGAGATGTTGATCGATGCGGAAGCCAGCATGGATGCTGCCGCTTTTGAGCGTAAGAAGACATCGATCGACAAGCGTTTAAAGTCCTTAAGAGAGACGAAACGGAAGCAGGGTGAAGAGTTCAACCGGAAGATGAACGAGATGAAGGACGAGTATGTTTCCCTGCTGAATGAAAAGAACGACGAAAAGAATTCGCTGGAGCAGCAAAGGGCGGAACTGATTGCCCAGTCCAACGAAGAGATAGAAAAGCTGGAAGGCATTTTAAGCGACGTCAGAAAGAAACACGAGAATGCCCTGAAACAGCTTGCCGAGACGCAGCAGGCCAAGCTGGATGAGATCAGAGATATCGAAGGCAGAAGGATCGATGAAAGAAACAAAGAACTGGATGCCAGAGAAAGAGAAGCGGAAGCCCTGGAAGCCACCAGAAAGAATACTCTGGATGAACTGGAAGCGCTCAAGGCGAAAAACGAGAGCGATCTTGAAGATCTTGGCAGACAGTATGAAGACGAAAACAGGCGTTTCCTGAACGAGAACAACGAACTGGCCGACCAGATCGTTCAGAAGAAGGAACAGCTGGAAACGGATATTCAGACGCATAAGGAAGAGTACGCCAAGGCACTTGAGGATCTGGAAGCCCTGACGGTTCTTTTGACTGACAAGAGAAACAAAAAGGCCATCGATCTGAAGCAGAGACTGGCAATGGTTCAGCCGGATCTGAAAGAGAAGTATCAGAACTATGTCGGTGAACTGGATCAGCGGTTCTTTAACGACAAGAAGAAGAGAGAAGAAGAGCTTACGACTCTGGAATACAACCTGACTCAGGAAGAGGAACAGCTTAGAAACCGCAACTCTTTCCTGGACAGCCGTTACAATAAGCGTCAGGAACAGTACAGACAGAACATCGACGATGTTTCCAAGAACATCAGCGGCATTCAGCAGCAGATCAAGGATCTTCAGAAAGACTTTGAACACAAGAGCGAGGATCTGAACGAGGACATCCGGGTCATGAAGAACCGCAATGCGGAAGCCCTGGAAAACCAGAAACTGGAGAACGAGGAAGATCTCGAGAACACCAAGAAGGAATTTACGCAGCGCAGAGAGAACATCATTTCTCAGATCAATGCGGTCAAGGAAAAGATCGGTCAGGTCAACAAGCAGATCATGAATGTTCAGAAGGAAGCGGAAGACTATCAAAGCGATTACCAGGGCAGAAAACTGAATCTGGAGAAAGACAGAGAGGCTTCCCTGAAGAACATTGCCGCCAGAAGAAGCGAACTGGATCAGAAGATGCTGGTTCTGCAGGATAAGATCGCCGCCAAGGAAAAGGAACACCTCAAGAACATCGCTCAGGTCGATAGCAAGCGTCAGGCCGCTACAGACGAGTATGAGAAGAAGATAGCCGGGATTCAGGCCGAGTACGATGCCCAGGTCGATCTGCTGACCAGAGAACATGAAAGACAGCTGGAAGCCGCTTCCCAGGCCAATCAGGAAAAACTGGATGCGATGAATCTTCTCTATGACGAGAATATCCGCAAGGCCGAAGAAGCATTTGAAGCCAAGAAACAGGAATACGAAGCTGCCAGATCATCCATCGATTCGCAGCTCGATGCGATATCCCAGGATACCCAGATCAAGCTGGATGCCCTGGATCAGCAGAAGAACAATCTGCTGGATTCCATTGCCAAGATCAAGATCGCACTGGAAGACAGACAGATCGAATACAACAACGAAGTGAAGAAGCTGCAGGATGAACATGCCATGAAACTGCAGGAAATGGCCGAGAAGCAGGAAAGGGATCTGGCAAAGATCACAGAAGAGTATGAACTGATTCCTTCCCGGGAACTGCAGGCCATCAGAGATGCCTACGCCGAGAAACAGCGTGAATTCAACGACACGGTATCTGCCATTTCATCTGCCAAGATGAAGATTGACGAAGAAGAGACGGATATTCGTAAAAACAACGCGCAGAAGATCGATGCCGCCAATGCTCTGCTGAATGAGACCAGCGGCAGTTTCGAGAGAATGAAGAGCGACGGAGAGAATCTGGAGAAGACCTTCAACAGTGAACTGACCAGACGTCAGCAGGAACTGGAGGCCTTTAAAGACGAACTTGCATCGCAGATCCAGAAGATCAAGGATCAGAAGGCCGCAGAACTGGATGAACTCAATCAGAAACTGAACGAGCAGTATTCCAAGGCCGAGAAGGAATATACCGACAAGCAGAATACTCTGCAAAGACAGTACGACGAGAAAGTCAAGGGTTACCGCAATGAACTGCAGGTAAAACAGGAGAACTACGATTCTCTGATCAACGAGATCAATGCCAGAAAAGAAGCGACCGAGAAGGAATGCATCGAAAAATACAATGTCGTTGCCGAACAGACCAAGGCCATTCAGAAAGAACTGGATGATCTGGTAAACGACAATGAACTGAAGCGCAGTGAAATCTCTGCGGCAATCCTGCAGAAACAGGAAAGTTTCAATGCCGAGATCGAGACCATCAAGAACAACTACGCTCTGGTTTTGGATAAGAAGAAGAACGCCTACGAAGAATACATCACTGATGTCAGAAGCAAGTGTGCAGCCCTGAAGGATGAGATCGCCGAACTGGAGAAACAGAAGGCTATTGAAAACTCCAGACTGGAAACGTATGAAAACGAGAAACGTACGCTTCTTGCCGATCTGCGTTCTGAGACGGAGAATACCGTTAACAGCATCTCCGACAAGATACAGCTTCTGGTGAAACAATCCAACGATCTGAAATACGCCCATAACAGGCGCATCACCTATATCAAGAAACAGATCGCTTCGACCATGTCGGAATACGACAATCTGCTCAGGAAGATGCCGGATATGATCGGCGAAGCGCAGAACAGCGATGAATTCGATCTGCAGGAACGTACGCAGCTGTTTAAGGAAAAACTGGATACGCTGGAGAAGATCCATAAGGATATCCTCTCGGAACTCAGCGACAAGTGCGATGAAACGATCGAAAAGATCACTGCCGATATCGATGAACTGGAAATGAGCAAGACCAACAAGCTGAAGGAATACGATGAAGATATCAAGAACCTTTCTCTTGCCTATGATGCCATGATCAGAGATGAAAACGAGAAGCAGAATTCTTTAAGCAACGAGATCAAGAAGATCGAGACTGAGCAGAAGGAATACCTTGCATCTTTGCAGAATCAGGATACCGGATCGGATGACGATCTTAAGAAAGAGAAGTATGATCTGGCAGCCAAGTTCCAGGAAGACATCAGGAATTCGTCCGCCGAATTCAGCAGACTTTCTGCCGGACTTAAGGCCGAGTTTGATGAACTGCTTCGCAAGAGAAACGCCTTGTCCAGCGATGTATCCGTTCTGGTGAGCCGTTACAAGAACATGGATGACGAGATCCATCAGGACGAAGTACGTCTCAAATACGAATTAAGCCGCCGTATCCTGGAGGCCAGAAAACTCATCGAAGCCGAGAATAACCGCAAGAAAGAAAAACTCAACATGTTGGATATCATGGGCAACAGAGATGTAAGTATCTTCAAATAATAAAAAAGGAACAGATATCTGTTCCTTTTAATTACATCGCTTTCAGCATCAGTCCGGTGATCTTTTTGACGTAATCTTCCGGATCCTCCAGCGGCAGTCCTGCCATCAGCAGCGCCTGCGAGTACAGCAGCCCGGCATATTCGCCGATATCGCCGTTGTTGTCATGCAGCTGTTTCAGTTTAGCGAACAGTTCGTGATCCGGATTGATTTCCAGGATCCTGTTGGCTTTGACGCCTTCTTGATTCATCTGTTTCAGGATCTTCTCCATGTCAAGCGAGAGATTGTCGTCCGATACCAGACAGACCGGATAAGACTTCAGTCTGGAAGAGAGTCTGACTTCACTGACTTTATCTTTCAGGGATTCCTTGATCTGTTCCAGAAGATCCTTGTTTTCTTCGTTCTTCTTTTCCAGCTGTTCCTTTTCTTCCTTGCTGTCAAGATCGAGATCGCCTTTCAGGATGGATTTGAACATCTTCCCGTCGAATTCTCTGATGACGGAAGTCAGGAACTCATCCACGGAATCGGTGAAGTAGAGGACTTCGTATTGCCTGTCCAGAAGCTTCTCCAGCTGCGGGAGTTTCTTGATCGTTTCCAGAGACTCGCCGGAGGCGTAGTAGATCTCTTTCTGATCCTCTTTCATTCTGGAGACGTATTCCTTTAATGTGACGTATTTGTCTTCATAGGTCGACTTGAACATCAGCAGATCTATGAGAACATCCTTGTTTACGCCGAAACCGTCGTAACATCCGTATTTCAGCTGAGAGCCGAAGCAGTCGAAGAACTTCTCGTAGTTCTCCCTTTCTTTCTCCAGCATGTTTTCTAATGCGGTTTTGATCTTCTTGTCTACCGATTTCTTCAGGGCGTTCATCTGATAATCCTGCTGCAGGATCTCCCGGGAGATGTTCAGACTAAGATCGTCCGAATCCACGACACCTCTGATGAAACGGAAGTAGTCGGAAACGATCTCCTTGGCTTCGTCCTTGATGAACACGCCGCGGGAATACAGTTTCAGACCAAGCTTGTAGTCGCTGGTATAGTAGTTGAACGGTCTCTGGGAAGGGATGTAGAGAAGGGCGGTATAGGACGTATTGCCTTCGACCTTGTAGTGGATCGTCTTCAGCGGTTTGGCAAAGTCGTAGTACTCCTGCATGTAATAGTTGTCGTAATCGTCCGCCGATATATCCTTCTTGTTCTTCTTCCAGATCGGGATCATGGAATTGACGATCTCGTCTTTTGTGACTTTTTCGGACTTGCCGTCTTCCTTGTAGTCGTAGCTGTCTATCGACATTCGGATCGGATAACGGATGAAGTCGGAGTATTTCTTAACTAAAGAACGGATCTCGTTCTTATCAAGATACTTGTCGTATTTCTTTTCCTTGGTGTTCTTGCGGATATGCAGGGTGATCACCGTACCGTAATCGTCTTTCTTTGCCGAAGAAATCTCGTAGCCGTCCATGTCCGATGTCCATCTGGCGGCGTTTTCTTCATTGACTTTACGGGAGAGGACTTCAACATTGTCCGAAACCATGAAGGCAGAATAGAAACCTACGCCGAACTGGCCGATGATGTCGGCTTCATCCTTTGCGGAAAGATCTTTCTTGAATTCGTAGGATCCGGATCTGGCGATGGTGCCCAGATTGTCTTCCAGTTCCTTTCTGTCCATGCCGATGCCGTTGTCGGAAATCGTGATCGTCCTGTTTGCCTTGTCGATATCGATACGGATCAGGGGATCGTCTTCCTTGATGTTTGAATCGGTGAGAGAGAGAATGTGTCTTTTATCCAGAGCATCCGATGCATTGGATATCAGTTCTCTTAAGAAGATATCGGTGTTGGTATATATGGAATTCGCCATCATGTCCAGCAGACGTTTGGATTCTGTTTTAAACTGTTTGATTGCCATGATTTTTACCTCCTCTAGCAGCGCGTTAGCACTCTATCGTTATGATTGCTAATTAAATATAACACTATTATGGAGATAAATCAAGTTATAATATAAGTATGCTGAACATTGTCAATAGAACCAAATACAGGGATCTGGAACAGTATTTTCCTGAACTGGAGAAATACTACCGGAAGACTTTAAACGTGCTTAAGATGGAGGATAATTACGTCCTGTCGCTAATCATCTGTGGTCCTGTAACGATCAGAAAGATCAACAGGGAATACCGGAATATCGACGCGGTTACGGATGTGATTTCCTTTGCCTTGCTGGACAGCGAGGATGCAGTCGAGTACGAAGACAGGGTAGAGCTGGGGGACATCTTCATCAACCGGAACAGAGTGCTGTCCCAGGCGGAAGAATACGCTCATTCCGTGAAGAGGGAATTCGTGTTTCTGTTCGTGCACGGGCTGCTGCATCTGCTGGGATATGACCATATGAACGAAGAAGAAGAAAAGATCATGTTTGATCTGCAGAAGAAGATCGTCAGGGATCTGAAATAATACGGGAGGAAAATACAATGACTCATGAAGAACTGGTAAAAGAAGCTTTCAAGGCCATGGATAACGCCTATGCGCCTTATTCCAAGTATCACGTAGGAGCCTGCGTCCTTTGCAAGGACGGCAGGACCTTCTACGGTGCGAATATCGAGAACGCCTCGTACGGGGCAACCAACTGCGGCGAGAGAAGCGCAGTGTTTGCCGCCTATTCCTACGGCTACCGTAAGGATGACATCGAGGCATTGGCTATCGTATCCGACGGCAAAAGGATCGGAACGCCGTGCGGCATCTGCAGGCAGGTACTCTCGGAACTGCTGAATCAGGATACGCCGATCATTCTGTCTAACGGTGTGGATACGGTAGAGACGACGATTGCACAACTGCTGCCGATGCAGTTTGGCACAGATGATCTGGAGATGTGATGAAGTCAGGTTTCATTGCGATCATCGGCAGACCGAATGCCGGTAAATCCACGCTGATCAATGCGATACTGAAAGAAAAGATCGCGATCACGACTCACAAGGCCCAGACGACCCGGAATGCGATTCTGGGTATTTTAAATGAAGACGACTGCCAGATCGTCTTCATTGATACGCCAGGCATTCACGAAGCGAAAACGGCACTTGGCAGCTACATGAACAAGGAAGCGATGTCCCAGGCTGCCGGAGTGGACATCATCTACTACATCACCGACGGAAACAAGGGTCTGCAGAAGGAGGATGAACAGATCCTGGAGAGGCTGTTCAGCTACGAGGTTCCCGTTTTCCTGCTGGTCAACAAGATCGACGAACTGTCTAACGATCAGCTGATCAAGAGGCTTTCCTATGCTTCAGAACACTATCCATTTAAGGAGATCATACCGATATCCGCCCTGAAGAAGGACAACCTTGAAGAACTGCTCAAGACATCCAAGGCGTATCTGGGCGACAGCATCCGGTACTATCCGCAGGACGTTATCACCAATACCAGCAGGGAATTCCGCATTGCCGAGATCATCCGGGAAAAGATCATTCTCAATACCGAAGAAGAAATTCCTCATCTGGTAGCCTGCCAGATCGAAGAGATCAGGGAAAAGACTTCCAAGGTTCAGATCGAAGCGACCATCATCTGCAACAAGGAATCGCATAAAGCCATCATCATCGGCAGAAGCGGAAAGATGCTGAAGAGAATCAACGACCAGGCATCGACGGATATCAGTCCTCTTTTTGACGGGAAGAAGATCATTCTCTCCTTGTATGTCAGAGTGGAAGAAGACTGGCTGAACTCGGAAAAGAAGCTTTTCTCTTTGGGATATTTTTCCGGAGATTCCGATGAATGACAAGATAAAAGGATTCGTTCTTACACAAAGCGACTATAAGGAAGCCGATGTTCTGATGCAGGTTCTGACCAAGGAATACGGCATTCTTTCGCTTGTTGGCAAGTCGGCCAAGAAACTTTCCAGCAAGAACCATTTTCTGCCGATGTGTCTGTATGAATTCATCCTCGACTACAAGGACGGCAAGACCATCTACAGCATCCACGGTTCAAGACTTCTGGAAAACTGGTTCGAAGACGGCGATATCGAGATGATGTCGTTCCAGAACGTTCTGACAGAACTGACGTTAAAGAACAGGGACATCGATACCTTCGATGAACTGTGCTTTGTTTTTAGGCATCTGAACAGAGACAGCCGTTATCTGCTGGGATCCATGTATGTTTCGCATCTGATCAGACAGTTCGGCATTACTCCGATCGTGGACCGCTGCGCTTTGTGCGACAGCCGGAAGGTCGTTGCTCTGTCAAACCGGCACGGGGGCTTCCTGTGTCTGGAACATCTGGGCGGCGAAGAGGTTCTTCCTGTGGAAACGCTGAAACGTTTCCGTCTGATGATCAAAGGTTCTTTCAAGGACTATGAAGTCCTGAAGGATTTCGAGTTCGAATTCAGGGATTTCTGTCTTCTGATGGATTTCTTCCTGGATCACGCGGATCTGAGGCTCCGGTCCTATGACTTCTATAAAACAATATGTTAAGAATTATTAAATATATATCCTTAATACTTATCATTCTTATTTCGTCTTCGTGTCAGAAAACCGAAGAACCTTTCGTTGCGTATACCGGGGACATCAACGTGTTTCAGAACAACGCCGAACTGCTGGATCTGGACCTGCATTCGGGCGAATACCTGCTGGCGGATCTTTCAGAACACGAAATCCTTTACGAAAACCTTTGCGATCTAAGCATTTATCCGGCTTCCCTCACCAAGGTCATGACCATGGATACGGTTCTGCATCATATCGACGACCTGAATGAAAGATCGTCCATCAGCTATGGACAGATCAGCGATCTGATCGCAGAAGATGCCTCGATCGCCTATCTGAAAGCGGACTACGGGTATACGGTTGAAGATCTCCTGTATGCCCTGATCCTTCCTTCGGGAGCGGACGGAGCTGTCGCTCTGGAAAACTGTTTTGCAGAAAAGGGGATGGATCTGGTAAAAGAAATGAATGTTCTGGCTGAATCGCTGGGATGCACAAGTACGCATTTCGTAAATCCTACCGGTCTGCACGATCCGGATCACTATACCTGTTTACACGATCTGTTTCTGATCGTTACGGATGTTCTTCGCTACGAGGAGGGCAGGAAGATCCTGGAAACGGTAGAACATACACTGGAAGACGGGTTAAAGGTAGAGAGCACGCTGAAACCGTTATGCGAGATGGAAACGGCCATCCTGGGCGGCAAGACGGGATATACCCCGGAAGCCGGGCAGAGCATTCTGGTTCTGTTCCGGGACGACAACCGATCCTATCTTCTTCTGCTGGGCAATGCCATGGGCAGCCATACCAGAAAAGAATACTGGCATTTTGACGATACCGTGCATATTTTTGAAGCATTGTTTCAATAAGGTATTATAATAATAACGATATAGGGGTGCTGAAAGGCTGAGATCATACCCTCGACCTGATCCGGATAATGCCGGCGTAGGAAATAAGCACCTTTATTGTGGAGGTGTTTTATTATGAAAAAACTGACAACGAAGACATTAACCATCATGGCGATCTACTGTGCCGTATTTGTGATCCTGGACAGAATAAGCGACGCTTTGAATCTGTTCCAGATGGCCAACGGCGGCAAACTGAATCTTGGACCGATCGCACTGTTGATGTGCTCCTATCACCTGGGATGGAAAAACGGTCTGCTTGTGGGAATCACTTCGGTCTTTCTGCAACTGGCGGTCGGTTCAGTCAAGTTCTACGGTATCTGGAGTTTCCTGCTGGATTATCTGATCGCCTATGCGGTATACGGTCTGGCTTCTCTGTTTCCGGATTACAAGTATTTCTACAGCGGCGTTCTGATTACCAGCGTTCTGAGGCTGCTCTCTTCAACGCTGTCGGGCACTCTGCTTTGGGAAACGCCTTTATGGGCTTCCCTGACATACAATGCTTCCTACATGATTCCGACGACTCTCTGCGTCATCGTCGTTGTACCGTTGCTGTGTGAACGTCTGAAGAAAATATGGTAAGATAGTTGCATGCGCGAACTGAAAACAGGAGACAGCGTATTTGTCCAGTCCTATAAACACAACGGTTCTGTCCACCGGACCTGGTCCAAGGCTTTGGTCATCGACGTACGGGATGACTGCTATGTCGTGGTGACCGACCACAGCTGGGTGGTGGAATCCGACAACCGCCGCTGGCTGACCAAGGAGCCGGCAATCTGTTTCTACTACAAGGACAGGTGGTTCAACATCATTTCCATGGTCCGTAAAGCGGGGATCTACTATTACTGCAATATCGCATCTCCCAGCATCTATGACGGAGAGGCCATCAAAAACATCGACTACGATCTGGATGTCAAGGTTTTCCCGGACGGCAGCTATATGGTTCTGGATGAAAACGAATTCGAATATCACTGCCAGAAGATGAATTATCCGAAAGAAATCAAGGATATCTGCGTCAATGCCAAGAACACGCTGGTTGAGATGGTAGAGAATAAGCAGATCCCGTTTGATTTCTCCTATATCAACGGATATATCATGAAATATTTCGAACTGGTTTTTGATTCCGGAAGCGCAGAAAACGGTACAGAAAACGGATGATTTTTCAAGGAAAAAAAATTTTGAAAAAAAGTGAAAAAAGTTGTTGACATCGAATTCTGATTCTGTTAGTATAAATAAGCACCGCATCGGAAGGAAATGCTAGAAAAAAGCTTCCGATAGAGTGCGATTCGATCTTTGAAAACTAAATAAGAAGCAATTAAACAAAACGTCAATTCATTTAAACCAAGAACGTTAAGTTCTTAAATATCGAGTCATCAAACGGAGAGTTTGATCCTGGCTC
>JAFONG010000132.1 GCA_017418585.1 Erysipelotrichaceae bacterium
GAAGGCCGGAACTGCTGATCCACATCTGCTGCGGGGTATGTTCCGTGTATCCTCTGGAATATCTCCGGAAACACTTCAGAATCACCGTCTTTTTTTCCAACTCCAACATCTATCCCTATGAGGAGTACGAAAGAAGGTTGAACGCCTTAAAGACCTATCTGGATTATCTGAATGATGATTCGATCAGACTGATCGTCGACAAATACGATAACATGAACTATACGGAAAAGCTTTCTGTCCTGAAGGATGAGCCGGAGGGCGGAAGAAGATGCAGGCTATGTTACCGGATGCGGATGGAAGAGACCTTCAGATATGCGAAAAAGCACGGCTACGAATACTGTACCACGGTCATGTCGATATCCAACAGAAAGAACGCCGACTGGCTCAACGAGATCGGTGAACAGCTGGAACAGGAGTATCCCGGTGTCACCTACCTGCACGCCGACTTTAAAAAAGGTGACGGGATCACGATGAACGATCAGATGAACGGCGGACTGAATCTGTATCATCAGAACTACTGCGGCTGCATCTATTCAATCAGAGACGCATAAGAAAACACCCTCTAAGGGTGTTTTTATTTCATATTGATTCTCTGCCACATCTCATCAGAGAGTTTTTCGTTTAACGGTCTTTCCAGCAGTTCCGGCTCTTCCAGCAGCAGCTGCATGATCTTGATGGACTTGGAGAAGTAGTAGCCGTCGGCTATTCTTTCATCGATCGTAAAGCCCAGTCTGACGCCGTCCCTGAATTCTATCTTGTCGTTCTTGTAGAATGGCATTCTGCCGCTCTGTCCTACGACCACAAACATCGAAGTGGTTCCCCAGTTGGTCAGATGATGATAGCCGTCAGGGAGACCGATAGATCCAAGATTCGCCAGTACGCAGGAAGAATGATACGGATCGGTTTCAACTAGTGCCTTAGGAATCATCCCCTTCTTTTCCAGCCAGCAGACAAAGCTTAAGGCAGGACGGGAAATGAATTTCGGCAGTTTGTTGAACTTGTCCATAAAGCCGGTAGATTCATCTACATAACTCTTGTTCTTAAGCTTCAGAAGCTGTCTTTTCAGTTCGTTATGTACATCATCGATCGTCCATTCCGGCTTGGAATGAATGAAAGCCAGAACTTCGCCGCCGTCATCCTTGAATTCCTGCTTTACCGTAAAGGCAGCCGATACTTCGTTTCTTCTGTACATCTTGCGGTTATGAATGAATAAAGAAAGCTTGCTGCGAAGCGTAATGGTCTTCAGAACAGCCGTGACAATGCACTGATACATGTTGTATTTGTAATCCGGATTGCCCTTGTTCTTCTTTTTCAGATATTTTTCCAGATTGGTCAGATCGACCTGAAAAGTAAAATATGCCTGATTGTCGCATCTGTTTGGAAACATGAACGGCATAATAAAATGCATCGAATCAAGATCCTTCAGATATGTCGCATCAAATCTGTCTCTCATAATAGCCCCCTAATATAACGAATCTATTCTACTATAGTTCTTCTTTTTTTTCATCCGCTTCTGGAATCCGTTTCTTTTTCTTATGAAAAGGATTCCGTTCATTTACGATCTCGGATATGCTCGCCCCTGCAGCCGACGCCTTTAAGCGAATATCTTCCTTTTTCTTGATGATCTGACTGGAAAAGTCGCGGTTGAAGTTCGATGAATAGGACTTGAACATCTTGACTGCGATTTCTTTGGCTTCGGAGTCCATTTCCGACATTTCCTTCATAACCCGTAAAAACAGCGGCAATCCTCCGGAAGACATTTGGGAGACCGTCCTGATCTTGGCATCATCGAAGCATTCAAACAGTTCCCGGACAAAGACCTCTCTTTGTTTTGCATTCGTTTCATTCAGAAACTGCAGGATCGATTTCCGGTTGAGATCCGTTTCATATCTTGCCCTGTTGGCCGGGACCAGTCTGTTTCCATCGATATCCCAGGTAGCCATGTTATGAGACTGTATGATGTTCCCTGTAGAGGTTGAAACGACGGTCTTGCGTGGAGCGATCTCGTAAATCGTACCGACGCCGTCCTTTTCCGGAACGATCAGACGGTAACGTTCCGCAATCTTCAGAAATCTATTCCGTTTATAAGAATCCGGCCTAAGCCCCGGGCCATCGTTGGAAATGACCTGTATGATGTTTCTTCTAAACAGGAAACCGCAGTGCACGGCTGCATAGATTGCCAGATTTCCTCCTTTAGAATGACCGATAAAGCGGTATTTACGGAACAGGGAACAGTTCCTGTTGACGTAATCTACGGCATCCAGCTGACTCTGTATATCGGTGTAGGAAAGCATCAGATCTTCTTTCCAGCCGATCAGCGTATCATCCGTACCTCTAAAAGAGACAGCCGTTGTTCCATCGGGCAGGTCCATCATCAAGGCCGCAAACTGTTCACTGGTTTCTTTATTCAGACGGGATACGTAGTGATGTATCGTACACTCTCCATATCGGCGGCTGAAAGCCATCCGTTTCAGTACCTCATGGCTTAACGATTCGACATTCCGGTAAAAGTCGGGATCAAGACCGGAATAACGGTGCTCCAGCTGTTCATAGGCTTCTTTCGGCCGGATCTTCTTGCCTTCCGTAATTACTGAATCGAAGTCAACATAGACGACCTGCGAGATCAGCAGATTGTCTACATCACTAAAAGGTTCCTCTTTAAAGGAACGATCGCCGTATACATCTAAATAATCCAGCATATTCATAACAAAGAATATTCTAGCACAGTATTGCATTCCTGGTAATACAATTGTATAATACATATGAACAAATGTTCATATATTCATTAAGGAGATAAGATGATGAAGAAAACATATGAAATCGAAGTAGACTGCGCAAACTGCGCCAACAAGATGGAAGAGGCGGCAAAGAAGACCGAAGGCGTCAAGGATGCCGTCGTGAATTTCATGACCTTAAAGATGACCGTTGAATTTGAAGACGGCACAGATGAAAAGAAAGTCATGAAAGAAGTATTAAAGAACTGCAAAAAAGTGGAAGACGACTGCGAGATCTACTTATGAGCAAGAAACAGAAAAGGAATCTGATCCGGATCCTGATCTGCCTTGTACTGCTGGCTGTTCTTAGACTGATCCCTATTGAAGATCAGCGTCTGGAATTCATCCTGTACATGATCCCCTATTTTATCGTAGGCTACGACATTCTCAAGAAGGCGCTCAAGAGTATCAGGAACCGTGAAGCTTTTGATGAGAACTTCCTGATGGCGATCGCTACGGTGGGAGCCATTGCCTTGGGAGAATATCAGGAGGGCGTCGCCGTCATGCTGTTCTACCAGATCGGTGAATGGTTCCAGTCCTATGCCGTAGGCAAGTCGAGGAAGAACATCGCCAAACTGATGGATATCCGACCGGACTATGCCTGGATAGAAAAAGAGGGGGAACTGGTCAAAGTCGATCCGAACGAAGTCGGAATCGGCGATGTGATCGTTGTCAAAGTCGGAGATAAGATCCCTCTGGACGGTATCGTCTGCGAAGGTGAAACATCTTTAAATACAAGCGCGTTGACCGGTGAATCTCTGCCTAGAGACGTCAAAGAAGGAGACGAAGTCATCAGCGGATGCATCAACATGACTTCCCTGATCAGAGTCAGAACGACAAAGAACTTCGGAGAATCGACCGTATCAAAAGTCCTTGATCTCATCGAAAACGCCACCAGCAACAAATCCCGTTCTGAAGACTTCATTTCCAAGTTCGCCCGTTACTATACTCCGGCAGTCTGCTACAGCGCTCTTGCTCTGGCAATACTTCCGGTACTGTATATCCGTTTTTTCCGAAACGGTCCATGGACCTGGTCTACCTGGATCTTCAGGGCATTGACCTTTCTGGTCATCTCCTGCCCTTGCGCTCTGGTTATATCCATTCCTCTGACTTTCTTTGCCGGGATCGGCGGAGCAAGCAGAGCAGGAATCCTGGTAAAGGGTTCCAACTTTATTGAAGCTTTATCCAAGACGAAGTATGTCGCCTTCGACAAGACGGGAACGGTAACATTGGGTGTCTTTGAGGTTACCACGATTCACAACAGCAACCTCACCAAAGAAGAACTGCTGGAATACGCCGCCCTTTCTGAAGCATACTCCCATCATCCGATCGGAAAGTCGATCGTCAGCGAGTATAAGAAGGAAATCGACAAGGAACGTATCGAATCGGTCAAGGAAATTGCGGGAAAAGGA
>JAFONG010000133.1 GCA_017418585.1 Erysipelotrichaceae bacterium
CAGGTCAAGGCCGCCGTCAGGAAGACTCCTGTCTTCTGCAATACCGGCTGCAACAAAGACAATGTCGTAAGACAGATCTCCGTCGCCGACGGCGTTGTATGCGCCACGACCTTCAAGGTTGACGGCAAGTTCGAAAACCCTGTCGATGAAGCCAGAGTCAAGGAGTTCATGGATAAAGTCAAGGACTTCAGAAAAACGTTATAAAAGAGTGATGACTATCACTCTTTTTTATTGAAGACTCACACATAGTGCAGGAGTGGAAAAAACGGATAGAATAGAAATATAATAAATGTAAGCATTAATAAAGGGGAAATCTATATGGCAGTCTATAAAGAAACTATTGAGGGCATTCAATCCAAGGGGGTAAGTCCGACTTATGTCGACATTACCGCAGAAGTAAGAGAAATCATCAAGAAGTCCGGCATCAAGAACGGGATCTGCTCCGTCATCTCGCCTCACACAACCTGTTCCGTATTCTTTGAAGAATACGTACACGACAGAATGCCGAACGGCAAGGAATTCATCTTCCAGGATCTGGACAACTGTCTGGAAAAGATCATACCGAACCAGACCGCCTGGGGCCAGTATTTCTATCCGGGTCTTAAACATTTTGAAGACGTGGAATCATGGCCGGATATCAAGAAATATCTGCCAAGCGGAACAAGAGAAGAACTGTTCAATGCCGATGCGCATCTGAAGGCTACCCTCATCGGCAATTCATCGACATTCGAAGTAGACAACGGCGAACTGGGCGTCGGAAAGACCGGTTATGTGTATTTTGTGGATTTCGACAGAACGCACGCCAGAACCAGAAAATGTAAAGTCGTCGTGATCGGTGAATAAGACTTCTTCACAAAGCCGGAGAGACCCGGTTTTCTGATCCAAGCATCATGAAAAAGGACCCGGTCTTTAGCCGGGTCCTTTTATTCTTGGATCAGAGTTACCAGATCTTCTTGACTACGATTTTTCCCTGATCGTCGTTTTTCAGGGTGATGATCGTGTGAATATTATCGGAATCATAGATCGTCAATGATTTCGTCATATCGTTGTACTTGTATCTGGCAACGTCAAAATCTTCGTCAGCCTTCAGCATTTCTAATAATTCATCCAGTGAATCAACCGTTGTACCTAATGGAATCATACTGCCTCCTTATATACAAGATTATTATAGTTCATACAGACCGACTTGTTAATCGTGTGAAACAGCGGACTATTCGCCGATGATGCACAGATGACATTTCCTCTTGCGAGGTCTGCAGTAGTCGAAGTCGACGAAATAGATATAGCCTACTTCGCCTCTCTGGATCTTTCCGTCGATGATCACGAAAGTCTGGCTGGCACCGATCAGAGTCGCCTTCAGATGCGACGGACCGTTGTACAGGGTTGTCGGATCATCGGTGAACTCCTTGAAGTTCGAAGCGAATTCACGGTGTTTAGGACCCGGATAGGTATAATCCGAGAAACGGGTCTGATCCGGAGCCAGTCTTCTTAAGATGTTGTTCAGATCGACCTGCAGAGCGTCATGACCTCTTTCATCGAAGTCATGAACCATTTCTTCAAAGAATACGGCACAGGTAGTATGTTGAGACTGTATCGCGATGATACCGTTCTTTACTCCCGATTCGGCAATAAACTCTTCTACATCCTTTGAAATTTCAAAATAAGAAATCTTCCCTCCTTCCGTCTGGAAGTTCAGTGTCTTGGTTTTAACTGTCATTTTTATCTCCCAAATAGATTATAGTAGTGTTTCAGTACTTCTTTCATGCCGTTATGTGCTTCAACAGAAAGGTTCATTAATGATTTCGCGTCGCTGGTCTTGTAGATTTCGTATCCTCTGGTAACGATATCCGTAAAGATGTTGATCTTGCTGATTCCCAGTTCTGCACATTTCTTCAGATTCTCGTCTCCGCTTGAACTGCCGCCGTGCAGTACCAGCGGAACATCGACTGCGTTTCTGATCTCTTGCAGACGTTCGAAGTTGATGACCGGCGTGCCTTTATAGGCGCCGTGGGCCGTACCGATCGAAATCGCCACGGAATCCACTCCGGTCAGTTCAACGAATTTCCTGCATTCTTCAACCGTTGTATAGACGTTGTCGTTCTTTGACGCATCTACGAACTCGGAGCCCTGGCCGACATGACCGATCTCCGCTTCGACAGTAATACCAAGCGGTCTGCAGTATTCCACCACTTCCTTTGTCCTTCTGACGTTCTCCTCGAACGGCTCGCTGGAAGCGTCGATCATTACGGAAGTAAAGCCCAGATCCGCAGCCTTTTTGCATACCTCGACACATGAGCCGTGGTCGAGATGCAGCGCAACAGGAACGCCCGCCTTTTCGCCATAATATCTGCCCAGCATGGCGGCCTCTTCCATGTCAAGACCGTATCCCTGCAAAGAATCCGCAAAAGCAAGCAGTAGAGGCATATTCAGCTCTTCCGCCACTTCAATGTGACATTTCAGCGTATCCAGATTAAAGAAGTCCGGAGATGGCAAAGCATACGGAGAATTGTGAAAATCCTCCAGCATTTTCTTTGTATTAACTAACATGTTTCCCTCCTTTAAATAAATTGAGCCAACACTAGCTGACTCAATTTATGTATAGTTTAGATTTCAACTGGGATCGTTCCTAAAATCAAACTATATTTGTTTCTTTTGTGTGTTCTTGGTTAGCTATTCAGCGTCAGTAACCTTTGGCTGCTTCGTAACCCAGCCACGGTGCCACAGAACCAGGGCAACGATCAGAGCTGCCATGATACCGAAGCCGATCCAACCCTGTCTTGCGATGAAGTGAACAAGGATGTCCATCCAGGTAGCACTCAGAGAAGAAACCAGAGCGCCTTCTTCAGCTAATCCCTGCGCAACAGCAACTGTCGTAGTTGCATCTGCGAAGTAAGTGCCGGCGTAGCATGCCAGAGCCTGAACGATGCAGGCACCGAACAGAGTTCTACCGAACTTGCCTCTTGAAGGGATCGTGGTCATTGCTGTGTAGTAAGCTGTAGAAGCCAGGTCACCTAATGGAAGAACAACGTTTCCAGGGAGGATCATAGCAATGATCAGTGTGAGCGGAATCAGAACCAGTGAAGTAGACAGAGCTGTCGGATGTCCAAGACATACAGCGGAGTCCATACCGATGAAGAATTCCTGGCCGGAGAATTTCTTAGCCATTGTCTTCTTAGCGGCAGTTGACAGAGGCAGTAAGCCTTCCATCAGAACCTTAACCATTCTTGGCAGCAGGAACATCAGGGCAGCCATAGCCATACCAGTCTGCAGAGAAACAGCGATGCTGTTCTTTACGATCAGAGCCAGTACAGTACCAAGGATCAAACCGATCATCATTGGGTCAGTAATGAATCTGACAAACGGATTGGCAGCGATACCGCCGGTGTTCTTTTCTTCCTTCTTGTCTCCGCCCTTGAAGAACAGATCCAGGAACTTGTTGGCGAGCCAGCCGATTACCAGAGCAGGAGCAGCTGATCCGTGAGGGAGCGAAATGCCCGGAAGATCCATTTCTTCCTGAACCATCTTAGCGAATCTGTCGCCCATGACCAGTGTAGCAACGAAGTGCAGGCCGGCAGCCATGAAGGCGATTGCATAGTTCTTGGTCGTAGCATATACGACAGAACCGGTAAATGCACAGTGCCAGTAGTTCCAGATATCGATATCGACAGTCTTAGTGGCCTTGATGACCAGCATGACGATATTGATCAGGAGGCAGAACGGAATAACGAATGTACCGACAGTCGTTGAGAATGCGACTGCAGCAACATACGACCAGCCCATGTCGACATAGCTCAGAGGAAGGTTGAACACTTCAACCAGAGCCTGTGCGACAGGAGTCATGTAAGTCCAAACCAGGTTCATAACCAGGTTGATACCGATCAGACCGATACCAACGGTCATACCGGACTTAAGAGCCTTAAAGAAATCCAAGCCTAGTACCAGACCTACGATCGTGATCATGACAGGGACCATAACGGTGGAGCCTAGATCACTGATAAACCCAAAAATCCCTAATAAGATTTCCATAAATTTCCCCTTTCAATTCAATTACTTAGATAAAACTTCTAACAACTTCTCGTTTAATTCTTCTTCACCGATACCAGTGATGTATGCCGTTCCGATAATCGTCGGAACACCATAATCAGTTGATAATTTAGTAGAGCTAATGATGACATCCGCACCTTCAACGTAGTTACCTAATTCAAGGATGTTGCACTGTATCGTCGTATATTTGATACCTGTCGTATCCAAAAATGTACGGACACCGTCATCCATGATTGTAGAAGTCGCGATCCCAGAACCACAAGCAATAACAACTCTCTTCATGTTTCTTCCTCCTTTCTACAAAATTTAACTTTACTATAACAGTAAAGAAAAATCCTAGTTTCTATCTGAAGCGGCTCTCTTTACCGCTTCTGCCATTTCTCTGATCCTGAGTTTCGGATCTTCGGCCTTTAAGATACCGGAAGTAGCCCCCGTACCGTCGGCGCCATGAAAAATGACATTATAGACATCATCCGCGGTCGTAATCCCGCTGGCAATATTGATGTGAACGTCAGGATTGATCTTTCTCAGTCTTCTGATCGTTTCATCAATATAACTGTTGTCCGCTACAACACCTGTTCCGATCAGTTCTGTCGGTTCTGCAAGAACGCAGGAAGGACCAAGCACGCAGACGGCTTCCGCTTCAACGACAGAATCGGCACACGCAATCGTATAAAGACCCAGTTCTTTACATCTCTTGATACATGCGTACAGTTCGTTAAGTGTCAACGGGTTTTCGGCATGATTCAAGAAGACGGCCTCTGCACCGGCATCTACCAAAGATTCAGGAAGAACATGTCCCATACCTCTTCCCGGTCTTAAGGACTGCATATGCTGGGCAGTCAGAATAATATTTTTCGTATTCTGCTTAATCAGTCTCAGATCAGCAAAATTAGTGGTAAAGAAAATATCAATATCAAAATCTTCGCTTGCCTGATCTGCCGCCAAAGCAAGTTCCAGACTTTTCTGTCCATACAGATAAGCCTTTGGGTTAACAACCAAATATGGAGTTCTTATCTTTCTTGTCATACTTATAATAATTATAAAATAGAATTATTTACAATTTCAACATTCAGTCATCCAGCGTATAAAGCTCTTTTACGCCAAAATCCTCTCTGGCTTTCAGGATGCCATTCTGAACATATTCGTCAATCGTTGCAATAGGGTCTTCGCTCTTGAAGATACCGGAAGCTCCGCCTCCGCCAAAAGCACCCAGCTTGATGTTGCGGTAGCAGTCGGCACCTGTCCTGATACCGGCTCCCTGTGCAATCAGAACATCCTTGTCAATGGCTCTGATGGCGGCAATCGTTTCGGCAATGTACTCTTCCGATGCGATCTGATCCGTACCGATCTTGTCGTTCTGTTCAACGACGATGCAGGTAGGATGCAGATGCGCTACCATTGCGGCTTCTGTCGCGTTGTCTACGCAGATATTCGTTTTCAGTCCGGCTTCCTTCGCCCTTCTGGTAATATTGACCAGCTGATGCAGCGTGATAGGTCTAGAACCGGCGTGGTTGATTACAACGCCATCCGCTCCGGCTTCCTTCAGCATTCCCGCAGTAATACCGCCCATCATGTTTCCGGCATCGATATCGTCGCAATACTGGGCAAAAATAACCAGATGCGGACACAGTTCCTTGACCTTCCTGATATCGCAGTAGTTTACCTGAATCTCTACCGTCAGCCCGGTCTCGACCGCAACCTTTTCACAGTGCTGCGCGATCTTAAACAGATCTTCTCCCCACATGTAGCTCTTAGCGTTAACGCTAAGCGTCGGTGACAATACTTTTCTCATTTTTTACTCCTTACTCCAGATTAATTCCGGCTTCCGTTACGATCTCAATCAGTTCCTCATAGGTATCGATCTTCTGAAGCCTTTCCATCAGTTCGTTGTTTACAAACAGTTTCATCAGGCCCCTGAGCATTTCCAGCTGATCGTGGCCGTCCTTCAGTGCCAGCATGAACACGCAGCTGATGTCTATTTCCTTGGATACATCGCCCATGTAGTGCCATTTGACCGGCTTGTTCAGCGACATGAAACCGATCTGCTTCTCGTTCACATGTTCCGCAAACGTATGAGGCATGGCAACGCCGCAGTACATGCCCTCTTCATACAGACCGGTAGGGAATTCAACTTCCCTGTCCATCAGACCCTGCAGATAGGTTTCCTTTGCTACGCCCGATTCCATGAACAGCGCAGCCAGTCTGGCTATTGCATCATCTCTGTCCTCACAGTCCTGGTGAAACAATACAAGTTTTTTATCTAACAGCATATTCTTACTCCTTACAGTGTCTTTCTAAACTCTTTTACTACATTCATGAACTCCGTTGCCCGTTTCTCGTCAACCGGATTCTCAAACTTGCCGTCAACTTTCAATGTCGTAGCGACGCAGGCGCCATCGGCAACCTCCAGTTGTTTCACGATGTTTTCCTTTGTACATCCGGTATTTGCAAATACCGGGGTATGTTTTACGGAATTCTTAACGATCGTCAGCACGTCGAAATCCGCAGCAGCACCGGCGGTAATGCCGGATACGCACAGAACGTCCGGACGGCAGTTGAATTCCGTCGTCTTGGCGATGGAGGCTACATCTCTCTTGGAAAGATAGGCAGAAGCGTCAGGAACGATATTATAAAGCATTCTGACATTGTCGGCACCGATCCTGTGCCTGTGTCTGGCAGTCTCGCCGGAATTGGTATTCCACAGGCCGAAGTCTGCCGCATAAACGCCGGATATGACTTCTCTCATGAACTTGGCTCCCGTTACTTTCGCCAGATCCAAAGACGATTCAGGATCCCATAGACAGTTCACGCCAAACGGTACTTTGACCATTTCCTTTACCTGTCCGATGACAAATCCCATAGCAGCCAGCGTGATCGGTTCGACCCTGTTGATATGATACGGGAGAGAGAACTCGTTAGAGAACATGATGCCGTCCAACCCGGCATTCTGCAGCGCCGTTACGTCGTGTATGGCACATTCTATAACCTTCTCCATTCCGCCTTCTTCATCGTAGTAAGGATCACCAGGCAGCGGCTGCAGGTGACACATCGCAATAATCGGCTTCTTAACCTGAAACAGCTCTTCCAGCCAGTTGCTGTTTGTAAGATCGTTAAATGACATTTGTAAAATCCTTCCTCTTTTCTAAATTCTAGCATATTTTGTATAATTACCTAAGAGGAATGACCATGAAAAACACCATTATTGCCATACTGTTTATTCTGCTGCTGATATCCGTTCTTGTCTCCTATTTCGGCTCTGCGCTTGTAAAGCGAAAAATCATGCGCCTGTATGCCGAGGGGAAGTACGACGAATACATGGAATTCCTGAATTCCAGGGCCTGCCAGATCTATGTCCGGGACAACGAGATCGAAGAATACAGATACAAAGTCTACCTGAAACGGAATGACCGGGAGAACATCGACCGGTACTTTGACAAGATGCTGAAACGCAAAGTCGATAAGACCACAAAACTGCAGTATCAGATCAAGGCCTTCTACTACTACATGGTCAACAACGGCGCAGATAAATGCGCTCAGCTCTTCGAAGACATCAAGGCCTACGGGGATCCTGATGTGACGAAGCAGATTACCTATCTCTACGAGATCGTCGTTCTAAAGAAAGGCGACTACATCGACGAACTGAAGGCCATTCTGAAAGAGAAGCCGAATGATCCGTTCTATGAATACGTCCTGTCGGTGTCCTATGAAAACATCGGCGACAGCAGAAACGCCAAGAAATACAAGAAAACCTATAAAGATCATATGAAAGCGTAAAAAGAATCACCTCTGAAGTGATTCTTTATTTATCCGCAATACATCCTCCACGGCTTCCAGCACGTTCTCTACCGCCTTGAAACACTGCCTTTTCAGTTCATCATAGGCATGGGACATGATGTAGGAGTATTTCACTCCTTTCAGCATCTTCGTGTCGTTCTCAGAATCGCCTACAATGGCGATCTCGTCGTTTCGGTACCCATAGGCTTCTTCCAGATAATCGATGATGTTCTTCTTGTCGCAGCCTTTCTTGATGACTTCCAGATACCTTCCCGTTGAGATGGTAAAATCTACGATGCCTTCAAGTCCGTTTCTGATGACTTCCAGACTGTGCCTGCAGGTTTCTGCATTCTTATGAACCAGCATGATCTTTCCCAGTTCAGAAAACCTGTCGATGTTTTCTTTGAAGCCGAACAGAGTATCTTTCGATTCATGATCCTTGATGGAACGATAGAAATCAAGATCCTTTATCTCGCTGATACAGACGCCGTCTTCCTTAAAACACTCGATATAGCCGTAATCAAGATCCTTGATTACCTCATATACGGCATCGATCTCTTTTCTGTCCATGAAGTTTTTCCAGACGATCTGATCATGATCAAAAATGATCGATCCTGTCATGTTGCAGGAAGGCACGTATTCATGAACATATTTTTCCATGATCTTTCTTGCTACAGGATACTGACGGCCAGAAGAAATGGCAAACTGAATGCCATTTTCTTTCATCATATCGAGTGCTTTTACCGATTCAGGCGACAGATCATAAATGTCGTTTCCGAACCCGTAGAACAGCGTACCGTCCAGATCACATACGATACATTTAATCATTCAGAATCTCTGTGATGTCGTTTTCCAGCACCTTATCCAGAAGCTTGTATGTC
>JAFONG010000134.1 GCA_017418585.1 Erysipelotrichaceae bacterium
GAGTGACTGCTTGAAGAAGAGGAGGAACTTCGAGAACTGTCGCTGTCACTCTTTGGCGCAATATACTTGCGATCGACTCTTACACCCAACAGTACATCCTGAGCCCCAAGAACCTGAAAGCTTCGCTGAACCAGATTGGCATCGGCTTCCACAGCCTCTTTGACCACATTATTCTTTTTCCTGGCTCCTTCTGTAACAAAGAATCCTGTGATCCAGCCGCCGATCGCACACAGAAGCGCCCAGAATCCCCGGGTAAACCAGGAATGCGGTACAAAACCAAATCTCAGATATCTGCTGAGAAAACTCAGGTAACGATTGATATTAGAACTGTAATTCCCGGCTCCAAGATTTGTCAATGTTACGGATTCCAGTCGCTTTTCTGCATCTTTGGTGAACGTCTTTGCCCGGCCGGTTGCCCCTTCTCCGTAGGCGCGTACCTGGATGCAGTACTGAGAAGATTCATCCACAAAGATACCGACAATGATTCCCCTGTGATCTTCTCCGAATCCATATCCACACGCATTCCAGTAGATATCGAGATAACGATTGATTCTTTCTTCCTCCGCATCCATGTCAGAAGGAAGATCTTCATAAAGACCTTGCTTCGGACTCAGACTTTTAGCCCGGTCACTCAGAAAAACTACGATATCCGTATCATATTTCTTCGAAAGCTCGTCGATGGTTTTCTCGATTTGCCGCTGATCAGCACTTCCAATTCCGCCAACTTCGTTGATCAGTTTCACCTGCCGGTAAGGTTCCATATCTTCACCGGAAAGATACGCTTTATACCATGTCGGAATCTCGACGCTGCCATACTTCAGCAGGTTTTCGACCCCATCCGTCCATTCAGTGAAAGCAGCATAATATTCCTGGTTTATCAAATGATTATAAAGGATATCATCCAACTGATTAGACATTTCGTCGTTGAATAGCGTTCTGGCTAATCCATAGGAAGCGGATACCATTTCCCGATTCTCCGGATCCATGTTGATGAACAAAACCAGTCCATCATATTCCGGTCCGATTCCATATCCGTTGTAAACATAGAAATCCTCTGCATAGAGTTCATTGTCCATACCGTAGGAAGTCACATCGGTATAGATGACAACATCCTGATTGGTCTCCTGACGGATCTGCTTCAGCCTTGCTTTGATTTCGTTCTCTTCGTTTGGTGACAGAAGATTTGCCAGATCGATCAGACGAGGCTCATTTTCATCGTTATGAAAGCCAACAAAAGATGAAGGATCTGTCACATACCAGGAAGGAAGCATCTGCCCATTCACTATCGACATCGTAGCGCTGTCTCCACCGGTCAGAGAAACGGTTGTCGTTCCAAAGCCAGATTGATAAGTCTTTTCTGTATCAAGGGGCAGGCTTCCTGATCCTTTTACCTTTTCATAAGCCTGGGAAAGGAACGCAGAAATGGCACCTTCATAACCGTTACTTTGATATGAATTCCGAACGGTCTTAGTCAGAAGATCGATATCTTCTTTCGAGAAGACCTCCCAGGCCCTGCCAAAAAGACGGATACTCAGACTTTCTGTATCTGCATCGAGACCCAGACAGATTCCATCACCGTTCACCCCATATCCCAGACTGTTTTTCTGGTAAATATAATCAAGGTATTCAGTAAATACAGAATCGCCATAACTGCTCTGTCCAACGAGCAGAACGACATAATC
>JAFONG010000135.1 GCA_017418585.1 Erysipelotrichaceae bacterium
GCAGATCCTGGATCGTATTGTCCATGGCATGTCCAAGATGGAGTTTACCTGTAACGTTTGGCGGAGGAATGACGATACAGTATGGCTTTTTCGACATATCGCCGCATTCAAAATAACCGCGATCCAGCCATTCCTGATACTTTCCTTCTTCAACCTGTTTGGCTACATACTTACTCTCTAGCATATTTCGTTCCTCCTAAAGAAAAAAGGTGGCAAAAGGTCGCTGATCGCGAGGTACCACCTTAACTTGTTACTTAAGTCTTTAACGCAGACATACGTACGAATGTAGACTCCGGAACAACACTTTCATCCGATCCAGTATAAGTTCCACCACCCCTTATATCTCTATGTTCCCGATCAGGATTACTTTCTTTCCTTCAGCGTCTTTTAAATTATAGATTATCTTTCAGATAAAGGCAAATCCTAGCCGGCAAGATATCTTTCGATATAATCCTTCACCTGATCGATATTCTTTTTCTTCTCCGCCGATACGTAGATCACATTGTCTCTATCATGATACAGCTTATGTCTGGCATTGGTAAGCTGATTGTTGGAAAGCTTGTCGATCTTGTTTGCGATAATGACGTAGTTCAGCTTTCTGTCTTTCAGGTATTCCTCCATGTCGATGTCATCCTGCGTCGGTCCAATGCGTACATCGGTGATCTGTACGACAAGTCTGATTTTTTCTGTTCTGGCGAAATAATCATCCATCATCGAAGCATATTCTACAGCTTCTTTCTGAGATCTTCGAGCATAGCCGTATCCCGGAACATCGACCGCGGTATATAAATCGTTGATATTGAAAAAATTGATCATTCTGGTCTTTCCGGGCGTCTTTCCGGTATAGGCCAGATCTTTCCTGTACAGGGAGTTGATCAAAGACGACTTTCCGACATTGCTTCTGCCGACAAAGACGATCTCCTTTTCGCTCGCAGGAAAGTCTTTCGCTGCTTTGGCGCTTTTGATAAAACTAATCACGGATAAGCGCCTCATTGATGACCTGATCGACTTTTTCAACAGGGATATAGGTCACTTCTTCCTTTACGGTCTCTGGAATTTCATCAAGATCTTTCATGTTGCCTTTCGGAATGATGATGGTCTTGATGCCGCTGCGGTGCGCAGCGAGGGATTTTTCCTTTAAACCGCCGATCGGAAGTACATTGCCTCTTAAAGTGACTTCACCGGTCATCGCTAGATCTTTCTTGACAGGAGTGTTTGTCAGCGCGGATACGATGGCGGTTGTGATCGTAACACCCGCAGAAGGTCCGTCTTTCGGTACGGCGCCTTCCGGAACATGGATATGAATGTCGTGTTTTTCATAGAATTCAATAGGAATTCCGTATTTCTTCGTATTCGCCTTAATGAAGTCGAGCGCGATCTTCGTCGATTCAACCATGACATCGCCAAGCTGTCCGGTAACAATCAGATTGCCCTTTCCTTCAAAATAGTTCACTTCTACAGGAAGAATGTCACCGCCGAATGAGGTATAAGCCAGACCGGTAACAACACCGATCTGATTCTTCTTTTCTTTCGTGCCGTAGTCGTAGATCTCATGGCCAAGCCATTCGTTGATCTGCTTTTTGGTAATGGTGATCTTTTTCTTCTTTTCTTTCAGAATGGATAGAACGGTCTTACGGCAAAGCGTACCGAGTATTCTTTCCAGCTGTCTAACGCCAGCTTCTCTGGTGTAATGTCTGACAATATAGAGAATCATGTCGTCAGAAATGGCGATCTGCGATTCTTTCAGACCGTTGATACCGATCTGCTTGCCTAAAAGATGATTCCTGGCAATGTTGAGTTTCTCGATTTCCGTATAGCTGGACAGTTCGATGATTTCCAGACGGTCAAGAAGCGCTGCCGGTATGTTCTCGCGGTAGTTGGCCGTGCAGATAAATAGAACATCGGATAGATCGTATGGCTCTTCCAGATAATGATCCGAAAACTGCGTGTTCTGTTCCGGATCTAGCACTTCCAGCATGGCGCTGGATGGATCTCCCTTGTAGTCGGAAGACATCTTGTCGATTTCGTCGATCAGGAAAACCGGATTGAGCGTTCCTGCCCTTTTCATGCCCTGGATGATACGTCCAGGCATGGATCCGAGATAAGTTCTTCTGTGGCCTCTGATCTCTGCTTCGTCTCTGACTCCGCCTAAAGAGATCTTGACAAATCTTCTGTCAAGCGCTCTGGCAACCGATTTTGCCAGTGAAGTCTTGCCGACGCCGGGAGGACCAACCAGACAGATGATCGGAGATTTCAAGGAATTTGTCATCTGTTTGACAGCCAGATATTCCAGTATTCTTTCCTTGACTTTCGTTAAACCGTAATGGTCTTCATCAAGAATACGGGAAGCTTCCTGCAGATCGTTCTTGTCCTCCGATTTCTGATACCACGGAACATTCAAAAGCCATTCCAGATATGTCCGGATGACGCCGGTTTCTCCCGTGGTAGGCGGAAGCATTTCGTAATGCTTGAATTCTTCTCTGGCCTTTGCCTTGACGTTTTCCGGATACGGTTCGTTCTCAACTTTCTCCTTGAGGTCATCTATGTCGGAACCGCCATCAGAGCCACCAAGTTCGTCTTTAATGGCCTTTAATTTCTCTCTTAGATAATAATCGCGCTGGCTTCCTTCGACGCTCTCCTTGACTTTTTCGTTGATCTCCTGCTCGATCTGATCCATGTTGCGTTCTTTTTCAATATGCTTCAGCATCATGTTCAGCCTGTTGTTGACGTTTTCTTCTTCCAGGAAGAGCTGCTTGTCTTCGATGTTCTGGATGTAAATCTGCGCAAAAGTATCGACCATCACGGATGCCAAAGAAGCGTCAAACACGGTAAGCTGTCTGATCGGAAATCCCGGTCTGGCGTACTTCTGGGCGATGACGTTGAATTCAGCAAGAGCTTTTTTTGTCAGCTCTTCGATCGCCGATTCATCTTCGACATAATCGTGTATTTCTTCGATTTCGACGAAGTTTACATCATCCTTGATGAAATGCTTCAGAATACGGCATCTGGTAATGCCTGAAAAGATCACTTTCAAATGATCGTCACGCTCTCTTGAAGTCTTGATACGGCAGATAGTACCGAAATTATAGACATCGTCAGGTCCCGGAAGATCGACAGTCAGATCTTTCTGAGATACCAGAACAATATTCGTAAGATAAGCATTCGCATAGTTTACCGCATCTATAGATGCCTGTCTGCCTACTTCAACAGCCAGATCCTGCATCGGGAAAACTACCGCTCCTCTTGTGCATAATAAAGGGTAATAGTATTTA
>JAFONG010000136.1 GCA_017418585.1 Erysipelotrichaceae bacterium
ACAACGATGGAACTGCTTGAATCGACCGAATTCGGTGCCCGTGTTCATACTTTTGTAAACATCGGTGCCATCCTGTGTTCTGTCATTCTAGGCAGACTCAACGACAGATTCGGAGTGAAGGCAGGATGCCTCTGGGGTGCGTTGTTCTCGCTGATAGGTTATAACGTCATTATGCTGGCTTTCAGCAATCACTCGCTGCTGTTTCTTGGTGCGTTCCTGGTCGGTCTGGCCAACAGCATGTATGCTGTACAGGCTCCTTTACTTGCCAAGGAAATTGTCGGTATGAAACATTATTCCGATATCTGGTCGGTCATGATGGTGGCCAATTCCCTGATCGGCGGAGGTTTTTATTTCACGATCGGTTTCTTCTATGATTACGGTCATACTTATAAAGGTGCCTTCATAATGGGTTCCTTGCTGTACATTTTTGCGATGCTGGTGGCTTTTCTGGCGATCAGGCTTTCAAAACGCTATAAAGGTGCAAAAGCATAACGGGAGTTCAATATGGCAAAATATCTTGCATGCGGAAACGTTCTGTTTGACAGCATAAAGAAGATCGACGGAACAGATATCGGGGAACATATGGGCGGTCAGGCAATGTATGCCACATCCGGCATCAGAGTCTGGAGCAAGTCCGTCAAAATGGTTACCAACTGCGGAAAACTCGACTTTCCGAATGTCTATCTGCCGTGGCTGAAAGCCAATGGCCTGACGGATGAAGGGGTCAATTACGAACAGGACTGGACAGCTCATGTCTGTATGCAGCATACGGAATCGGGAGCCTACAAGACAGGACGTCTGGATTCCGGACTGGTCTATGATACTTATCTTCAGGGCATGATGGAACTGCGGATGGAACAGATCGAGGCGAATATCGATACCGATACGGTTGCGATCTATCATCATCCTCACATTCCGGATACGGTCTACTTCAGCAAGATCGAGAAGATGAGGAAAAAATACGGGGTCCGTTTCATGTATGAACTGGTATACGGCAGCAATTTCCTTCCTGAACCGTATTTCAATCTGAACAAGCTGAAAGATGCGGTTAAGATTGCCGGTCTTTGGTCGCTGAACCGGAACGAAGCGCAGATCCTTTTTGATATCCCGCGGGATAGAGATGACGACATCATCGCACAGCTGCAGAGTTTTCCTGAATTCGAGATGTGCTACTACCGCTGCGGAAGCAAGGGAGCCTATGTCGTTACTCCAGATCAGGCTGTTTTTGTACCGTTGATCGATATTACCGAATCGGTAGATTCTATGGGCTGCGGCAACTGTTCGACGGGTACGGCGATGGCTGCCTGGTGCGAGACCGATGGAGATCCTTTAATGACCGGAATCATGGCCGCGATTTCGGCGGGCTTCAACGCTGCGCAGGCCGGGCCTTGGCCGGTATATACCGCTGAAGATGAACAGCTGGCTAAAAAGCTTGCACAGGAATACTATCAGAAACTGTCACAGTAAAAACCGAACTTCAGATATGACATGTGTTCGGTTTCTACAGTATAAAAAAGAGCCCGTTTCATTGAAAGGGCTCTTTTGTTATGCTTTGACTTCTGCGCTTCCCAGATCTTTTCCTTCGTTGAAGTTGCGGGCGTTTTCCATCGTCGTGACGGCGATCGCCTGCATGGCTTCTCTGGTAAAGAACGCCTGATGGGAGGTCAGAACCAGCTGCGGGAATATCTGCAGTCTGGCAGTAATGGAACTGCTTAAGGCCTCATCGCTTCTGTCCGTATAGACGTTTTCGTCTTCTCCTTCATAGACATCCAGAGCCACGGCCTGGAACTTGCCTTTCTTTAAGGCTCTGATCAGCGCATCTGAATCGATCAGCGGTCCTCTGGCCGTATTCACCAGCATGACGCTGTCTTTCATCTTGTTTATCGCTTCTTCATCGATCAGATGGTAGGTTCCATTCTCGCCCATGATCAGCGGAGCGTGAAGAGAAATCAGATCAGCTTTTCTCAGCAGTTCGTCCTTGTCGACATAGGTCAGCAGACCTTCTTCTACCAGTTTCTGATTCGGGTAGGCGTCCCAGCCGATCACGGTCATTCCGTAGCCTTTGGCGATTCTGGCGAAACATTCTCCGATCTTGCCTGTCCCCATGACGCCGCAGATCTTGTTGTGAAGGTCTACACCCAGAAGACCGGACAAGGCGAAGTTGTTGTCTCTGACCTTACGATCCGCTTTATGCAGCCTTCTGTTGGCTTCCTGAATGATCGCCATGGCGTGTTCCGCAACGGCGTATGGAGAATAGGCGGGAACTCTGGCGACCTTGATCCCATACTCGGCACAGGCCTTCAGATCGACGTTATTGAAACCGGCGCAGCGCAGCAGGATCAGCCTGACTCCGTCCTCGTGCAACACTTCTACCACTTCGGCAGGCGCTTCGTCGTTTACGAAGATGCAGACTGCATCGTAGCCTTTCGCCAGGCTTGCCGTTTCCAGCGTCAGTCTGGATTCCAGATAGGTGATCTCACAGTTGTACGTTCCCGGACCTTTTTCCTCTTCCAGTTTCGAGAAGAAGATCCGGTCATAGTCTTTCGTTCCAAAGAAGGCGATCTTCAGAATGCTCGGCGTGGTCTCTTCGCTGAAGTC
>JAFONG010000022.1 GCA_017418585.1 Erysipelotrichaceae bacterium
TCGATAAGATCCTGATGAAGGAACGTTACTATGATGCGATCGTCAACGGCGTAAAGAAGGACAGCTTCCCGCCGGTTCCGGTCGATTACGGATACCGTGATTCTACCAACTTTTGGTATACACAGTTCCCGCGTTTCAAGAAACCGATTGCCGAACCGATCCCTGCACCGAAGGAAGTGGATCTGGATTCCATCAAGTATGCGGCCAACCGCTGTGATCCGGATATCAAGTTTACCGACGATGCCCTGAAGAATTTCGTTAAGGTTCCGCGTCCATTCTTAAAGACCGTGCTGAACGGATGCGTCGCATGGGCAAAGGAGAACAATGTTACGCTGATCACGGATGAACATGTTAAGATCATCAACGACAAGCGGAAACAGGAGAAAGCCAAGAAATAAAACAAAACCGGCAGAATATGCCGGTTTTTTTCTTTGTACTGTTAATGCGTTTATTCTGTGACCGTGATTCTTCCTTCGACCTGCGCATCGACGTTGTTCATGCCGACAAGCAGCTCTTCAAAGATCGAGAAATCGTCGGTAATGACCATTCTGGCTTTCTTGTTTGCCAGGACCTGCTCGATCGGAAGATCGAAGAATTCCGTGAAGTTCTTGAAATGATAGTCCTGAATGGCGACCTTCAGCATCTGGTTGTCGACGATCTTCTTGCCGTTGTAGCTGAATTCATCGAAATCATGCTTTGATCTGCTGTAGACCATCCTAACCCCTTTGGATACCTGATAGAACTCGGTATGGCCGTCTCCGTCAAGCGCCTCATCTCTCAGCATGTATTTCATCATGTGACGGAACTGCTTTCCCGATATTTCCAGCATGTATACCGGAGCGTTGAAAGGCAGACATTCCTTCAGATCCTGATACTGAACGATCGGTCCCATTTCCTTGAGCCTGATCGATCCGGATGCGTACAGCATGATGTCGAAGCTGGAATCTACCTGCAGAAGATCGGCAAACAGATTGCCCAGTTCCGTTTCCATGTTTCTTCTTGGATGGGTCAGGGTACGCTTGAAGTTGGTGATGATCCTGTTGTATTTGCGGTCCGTTTCTTTCTTGTAGGATTCCAGCACTTCTTCCAGAACCGTATCGGTCTTGCAGGTATTGGTATTGATCGGAACGCATTTCCAGGTATAGTTTACCATCTTGTGCTGAACGGTATCGATATCGATATCGAATCTGCCGATCTGGTCCGTTCCTATTCCGACCTGAACGATCGGAACGCCGTTGACGACACAAGGCTCGTTCAGAAGGGTATGGGTATGTCCGCCGATGATCAGGTCTACACCCCAGTTCGGGTCCAGCAGAGACGCAAGTTTCTGGTCTTCTTCAAAACCGATATGGGTCAGAAGGACGGTCAGATCGATCCTGGTGGTCTTGTAGTTGTCGATGATGACGCCGACCTGTCTGGCAGCCTCCCATACGTCTACGAAAGATCCGATGACTTCTTCGCTTCTTGTGGAAGCAAGCACTTCTTCCGTGATTATGCCGATAAACATGACCTTCAGGCCGTTTACGTCAATGATCTCATATGGCTTAAACAGTCTTGTATGATTGGTCTTGATGTACATGTTGGCATTGACGATCGGGAACTTGGCGCATTTTTCCAGGAACAGCAGGTGCGAGAGCCCGTAGTCGACTTCGTGGTTGCCGACGGTAACGACGTCAGGAGAAAGGAAATTCATCAGTTCTATCGTTGAAAGGCCGCGGTATTCGCTGTCGATGATCGAGCCTCGGAACATGTCTCCGGCGATCGCAAACAGAGTATTCGGTTCTTCCTCCCTTACCTGTTTAATATACCCCGACAGCAGGGAAACGCCGCCCTCGTGGTAGCCTTCTTTTTCTTCCGCAAGAAAGTCTCCATGCATGTCGTTGGAATGAAGCAGTGTCAGTTTTTCTATCTGTTTCATATAAACCTCCCGATACTTATAAAAAAACAACAGAATATCTGATATAGGTTCTATTGTTTTTTCTGATTCTATTATAATTTATAATCTCTGCCTATTACCATCTTTTCATCTGGGTGGTAATCTCGTTGAACATGGACAGTGTCCATTTGCCGGTGTTTTCGACTTCTTTCAGGAAATCGTAATCCGGGTCTTCAACAGTCTTGCCGTATACCGCTTCTACGAATTCCATTGTCTGGGTGGCGAATCGGTTTACTTTCTCTGCGGCATTTCCCTTCAGGTCTTGCGTATACTCTTTCAGGCTTACAGCAGCCGCATAGACCTCATCGGCAGTTTCCCTGTTGTTTTCATCAATGCCGTAGGCGATCAGCTCATAGCCGTTCAGGATCGTGTCTTTCAATCCGATCAGATCCGTTTCGGTAACGTCTCTGAATCTCTTCAGACCCTTGGCTGTTTCCTGATACAGACTATCATAATCATCCGCAACATCTTCCCATTTCAGGGTCTGTCTCTTTTCTACGGACAGCCATTGTGCCTTGGACCATCCCAGGATCTCTAAGACATCGTTCCTGATCTTTTCCTTCAGTTGTTCAAAGTCAGGAGACTTGTCATAGGCGGCCTTTACCAGTTCCTTGATCTCACCCGCAACAAGTGCCAGCTGTACAGAACTGTCGGAAGAGAACAAAGATGTGATCTTTTCCAGCCCTTCGGCGATCCTGAAGAGATCCTCTGCCGTCTGTTCGCCGTCTTTATCAACACCTGAATTCAGTTCCTCGATGCTTTCAAGAGCATTGTTCAGGATCTTTTCATAGTCGTCTTTCAGAAAGACATCGGACTGATCTGCGGCATTGCCGACTGTCTCGCTCAATTCGTCATAACGCGCTTTTACATCATCCCAGGAAAGTCCCTTTGCAGAGCACGCTCCCAGCATGATCACACATAACAGGATCAGGATCTTCTTCATTGCATTATCCTCCCTTATGTGCCCCATTTTAATCGCTTTAAGCGTATTTTTCAATGCTATAATCAAGATGAAGAAAGGATATATGCCATGTATCGGAAAATCAGATTGCTTGTAATTGCAGTTATTCTGGCTATGACATGCGTTGTTCCTGTTTCGGCCAATTCGGCGATCAAGTCCTGGCACGGAACAGACGGCAACGGTGCCTATGTCATGGATGAAGACTGTCCTGTCGTATGTGAAAAAGAGGATCTGATTTTTGATATCGGCAGTTTCCCTTCCAGTTACTTCGGAAGCAAAGAAGAACTGCAGGCCTATGACGCTTCGGTTACGGCTGTCTATACCCTGAAGAATCCGACTGATTCTCAGATCAGCGTCAGACTGGTATTCCCGTTCGGCGAAGATCCTCAGTATCTGTATCATCGGGATGATCCGGTCAACGAAGATCTGGACAAGTATGAGATCCTGAAGAACGAAGTTCCCGTAGAGAAAAAGATCCGTTATTCTTTAATGACGGGAAGCGGCTTTGATGTTGCGACGGACGTGGAGAGATTAAGGGATGAGTATCTGGAAGATGCCTTCTTTCAGAAAGATCTTCCTGTCTTCACCTATGTCTATGAAGTTGAAGGTCTGAAAACAGAAGAAAATGCCTATCCGGAATGCGGTCTGGAACTGCAGATAGATCCGTCCCTGCAGTATCTCGTCATGGGAGAGATGAAGTCATTCAGCAGCGATGCAAAGGGCCATGTTTCAGCCGGATACAGTCCGGCTGAGAATGGAACGCTTTATCATCTTTACCTGCTGGGAGAAGATCTGAAAGAAGAACCGGTCTGGAGCGGCTTTACCTTGAATGAAGAAGAAGTTCCCGGAGAACTAACGCTGAAAGAAAAGAAACAGATCACTCTGGAAGAAATGATCCTTTCAATGAAACCGGATGAAACAGTATCGGAAACAGACTGGTACAATGCCTGCATCGATTACATGAAAGAAAGAACGTTTCTGGCATATGACAGCAGTCCCTTCGCCGATATGACTTACCGTCTGCTTAGATGGTATGAATACGAACTGTCTTTTGCGGCAGGCGAGATCCTGACCAACTCCGTCAAGGCTCCGATCTATCCGGACATCAACGAATACTACGAACCTGCGCTGTATACTTATCACTATCTGCTTTCTCCGGCATCGACCTGGGCGGATTTTTCCGATCTGAACATCATCGTCAATACGAAGTATTCCATGATCGGCAACAGCACCTTTAACGAAGAAGAAAACAAGTATACGCTGCATTACGACCGTCTGCCGGAGGGAGAGCTTTCTTTCAGTCTGTCGGAAAACGCCTCACCGAAACACAGCGGAGACAGAGTCTTCTTCATCGTGATCGGCATCATGGCCGGAGCTCTGATCGTTTTCCTGTTCCTGGTAAAGATCATCATCGGACTGATCAGAAGACTGATACGCGGATAAAACAAAAGGCATCCTTAAGGATGCCTTGTTTGTCAGTGGTGCACCAGACAGGACTTGAACCTGCACGAAGTTGCCCCATATGAACCTGAATCATACGCGTCTGCCAATTCCGCCACTGGTGCATACACATATATTCTACTACAAAAAATTTTTGAAACAAGACTTTATAGTGATAAAATAATTAGGTATGGAATTCAGAAAGATTATAAACGTGGCTGTAATCGCCCACGTAGATGCCGGAAAATCGACTTTGGTCGATGCTTTTCTGGCGCAGTCTCACGTCTTTTCCGACCATGAAGAAATCGTGGCCCAGGTCATGGATTCCAATGATCTGGAACGGGAAAGAGGCATTACGATCTATTCCAAGAACTGTTCCATCAACTATAAGGACTACAAGATCAATATCGTTGATACCCCGGGACATGCGGATTTTTCCAGTGAAGTAGAACGTATCATCAAAACGGTAGATACCGTGATCCTTCTGGTAGATTCTTCTGAAGGTCCGATGCCGCAGACCAGATTCGTCTTAAAGAAATCCCTGGATGCGGGACTTAGACCGATCCTTCTCATCAACAAGATCGACAAGAAGGATGCCCGGATCAACGAAGTCATCGACGAAGTCTACGATCTGTTCCTGGATCTGAGCGCCAACGACGATCAGCTGGATTTTCCTATCCTTTACGGTATTGCGAGAAACGGCATCGTCAGATACAATCCGGGCGATTCCAACAACGACATCAATCCGCTGTTTGAGACCATCGTCTCCCACGTAGATCCGTATCCTAACAGAATGGATGAACCGCTGCAGATGCAGGTGAGTGCACTGGCTTACGACGACTACATCGGCAGGATCGGCATCGGCAGAGTCTATTCCGGCATCATCAGACAGAATGCGATGATTTCCGTATGCAACAATCTGAACAAAAAGGAAAACCGTAAAATCGCCAATCTGTACAACTATCAAGGTCTGAAAAGAACGGCGATATCGGAAGCGCAGTGCGGTGACATCGTACTGATCAGCGGTATCGAAAATATCGAAATAGGAGATACGATCGGTCCGGAAAACGTCTATGAACCGTTGCCGCAGATCGATATCGAGGAACCTACCTTAAGCATGAACTTCATGGTCAACACCTCACCGTTCCAGGGCAAGTCGGGTAAGTATGTTACCAGCCGGAACATCAAGGAAAGACTGGAAAGAGAACTGGAAGTCAATGTCGGTCTGAAAGTGGAACCGACAGATACGACCGATACATTCAAGGTTTCCGGAAGAGGTGAACTGCATCTTTCCATCCTGCTTGAGAACATGCGCAGGGAAGGCTATGAGATCGCCGTAAGCAGACCTGAAGTCATCTTTAAGAAGATAGACGGAAAGCTTTGCGAACCGATCGAGGAAGTGATCTGTTCCGTTCCGAATGAGTATTCCGGTTCTGTCATCAACAAGCTGAATCTGCGTAAGGGACAGATGGTGGATATTCAGGATGAAGGATCCTATACCAAGGTGATCTATCATGTGCCTACCAGAGGACTGCTGGGTTACCGCAGCGAGTTCATCAACGATACCAAAGGCGAAGGCGTCATGGTCCGCAAGTTCATCGAATATGAACCGTTTGCAGAGAAGTTCCGCAGAGAGCCAACGGAGCCTTGATTTCCATGGCTTCAGGCAAGGCGATGACTTATGCCCTGTGGAATCTGCAGGAAAGAGGACAACTCTTTGTGACGCCGCAGACGGAAGTCTATGAAGGCATGATCGTAGGCGTATCTTCCAAGAATCAGGATATCGAAGTGAACCCTACCGTCAACAAGAAAATGACAGCCATCCGTTCAACCGGAAACGATGAAGCGATGAAGCTGGTTCCGGCCAGGATCTTCTCGCTGGAAGAAGCGCTGGAATTCATCAACGACGATGAACTGGTGGAGATTACGCCGGATGCGATCCGTTTAAGGAAACGCTATCTGACCAACCTCGACCGCCGCAGGCACATGCGGGAAGTGAATAAAGAAGCAAACAAAGGATGATCACGCATTAAGTGTGATTTTCTTTTGCATTTTAGGTACAATGAGTTTATGGAACTTCTGGTGACACTGAGAAAGAAATCGCTGCTGGAAAAGGTCGAACCGATCGTTGACGGCGTCATAATCGGCAGGCTTTTTACCAGTGCCTACAACTATTCTCTGCAGGAGATCAGGGATATTGCCGAGTACTGTCACGACAATGCCCTGAAATGCTATATCGCCATGGACAACTTCATTTCTGAAGATGATCTGGAAACGCTGGATGCGTATCTGATGTTCATCCGGGAACTGAATGTGGATGGCATTTATTACCATGATCTGTGCGTCGTGGAAAGAGCGATTCCCTACGGTCTTCTTCCTAGACTGATCTATGACGGCAAGACGGTACTGTGCAATACCCTGGATACCGCATTCGCGCTGAGTCAGGGGATACGATCGGCAGTGATTTCCAGGGAACTGACGCTTCCGGAAGTCAGACATATCGTTGAAGGCAATCCGCACCGGGTGGACATGCAGATATTCGGACATCTGCGGATGTCCTATTCCCGCAGGAAGTTTCTGACGAACTATTTCAATGAAATCAACAGGGAATACAATTATCTGAATAAGGAAACCCTGAAACTGGTAGAAGAAAAAAGAGACTACGCCTTGCCGATCATGGAAGACGATCAGGGTACGATGATCTATACGGACTATATCTTTGAGATGTTCAGAGAACTATGCGATCTAAGGAATAATCTGAGGGCAGGAATCATCGATACGCTGTTTATTGAAGACGAGAGTCTGATCGTACAGATCTGCAGGGATTATGCCCGTCTTACGCCGGAAAACAAGGAATTTATCAGAAACAACCTGATCTACAATCATCCGGACAACTATTCTACCGGATATCTGTATCAGAAAACGAATATAAGCAAAGATGAATAAGATAGAACTGCTTGCCCCGGCAAAAGATCTTGCCAAGGCTAAAATCGCGATCCGTTACGGTGCCGATGCCGTTTATGTAGGCGGCAAGCTTTATTCGTTGCGTTCGCGCGCTTCCAATTTCGAACTTTCGGATCTCAAGGAGATTTCCGAGTTTGCGAAGCAATACGGCGCTAAAGTCTATGTTACGGTCAACATCGTTTTCCATGATTCCGATTTCTACGGGATCAGGGAATATTTGAAATACCTGGAAAAAATCGGCATCGATGCGGTCATCGTATCGTCACCGGCTCTGATCCAGATCGTGAAAAGAGAAGCGCCAAATCTGGAATGTCATGTTTCGACACAGCTGTCTTCTCTGAATTCGGATGCGGTATGGACTTTACGCCGTTATGGAGCGGACCGTGTCGTTCTGGGCAGGGAAGCATCCATGGATCAGATCGAAGCGATCAGAAAGAAGGTTTCCGTTCCTCTTGAAGTCTTCATTCATGGAGGCATGTGTTCCAATTATTCCGGCAGGTGCGTGCTTTCCAACAGGATGACCTTAAGGGATGCCAACAGGGGAGGATGCGCCCATTCCTGCCGCTGGAAGTACCGTCTGTACGACGGCGATGAACTGATTTCCGATCCGGAATGTCTGATGTCGATGTCTTCCAAGGATCTTAGAGCATCGGCCTATGTAGAGAGAATGATCAAATGCGGCATCGCATCCCTGAAGATCGAGGGAAGAATGAAATCGGAATACTACATCGGTCAGGTCGTGAAGACCTATCGGAAAATGATCGATGAAATATATGAACAGGGTTCATTAAGCCCGGACAGGCTGGCATATTATGACGACGAGCTTTCCAAGGCGGAAAACAGACCCGCAGACGATGGATTCCTCTCCGGAGAGTGCGACAGTTCGAAGCATCTCTACGGCGTCAATGGCGCAGGTGTAACGCATGATTATGTCGCCTATGTCAGAGCTTATGACCAGATCAGGAATATGGCCGAGATCGAAGTAAAGAACGTATTTGCCCGCGGAGATGAGATCGAAGTCTTTGGACCGGAGCTTGACAACGAACGTTTCAAGGTACAGCTTCTTTTCGATGATGACTGGAACGAGGTAGAGATCGCCAACAAGCCGACGCAGATCCTGCATGTCCGCATGCCTTTTGCGACATCGGAAGGAGATATGTTCAGAAAGGTCAGAAGAAATGACGATTGAGGGTGCGATCAGCGTCAAGGCCGCGATCAACGGCAAAAAGAGAGAAGTGTCCAAAGTCTACATCAACA
>JAFONG010000137.1 GCA_017418585.1 Erysipelotrichaceae bacterium
ATAGCTGTTCATATCTTTATTATATTCCTGACTGATATAATTAAAAAGAATGGGGAATATGAAAGAAAGAAGCATTCTCTTTGTCTGTCACGGCAACATATGCAGAAGCATGATGGCAGAGTACATCATGAAAAGCATGGCGCCTGAGATCCGTTGTGAATCGCGGGCCGTTTCGCATGAAGATGAAGGAAGGGATATCTATTATTCCGCAAAACAGTGTCTGGATAATCACGGGATCGAATATGACAGGCATCGGGCAAGAGTCATTACACAGGAGGATTATGATTCCTTTGATGAAGTTTACGTCATGGACCACGAAAACCTGCGCGCGATGCGCTGGATCGTTGATGATCACGATCATAAAATAAGAATGCTTACAGGACAGGAAATAGAAGATCCGTGGTATACGGATCGTTTTGACGAAGTATTTGAACAGATCAGAAAAGGAATAGAAGAAATATTATGATTTTTTTATTTATCTATTGACAGTCATATGAACCTCTGATATAATCAAATTACCATAAGAAAGGTATGAATTGAATAATACGATCTATTATGCAGTTCATTGGGATCATAAATATGTTATTGAATGATCCCGAAATGAGAGGAGGATATGGATATGATGATGTTGTTTGTTATCTTTATCGGTATTTTGTTCTTGGAGATGATTTTCGGTTTTATCGGTTTCATGATTAGAATGTGCTTCTATCTGAGCCCGTTTGGCCTGATGTATCTGCTTTTCAGAGCTTTTACAGGAAGAAGATACAGAATGTATAGAAGATTCTATTTTTAAAGGAGGAAAAGAAGATGAAATACTATCTGAAAGAGAATTTCCGTTTTCTGTATGCGGACGGTCAGCTCTACGACGAAGATGGCGATGTCGCTTACACCTATGAGAATACGACCCTGTTTTTTCCTCAGATCAATCTGTACAGGGAAGACTTCCTGCTCGGATATGTGAAAAAGAATTTTACCTGGTTTTTAAGGAACTACGATATTTATTTCAATGACGAGCTTGTTGATTCTCTGGATCAGAAGTTTACCTTCTTCCGCAGCGAGCTGGAGCTTGAAAGACTTGGCTGGAAGATCAAAGGCGATTTCTTCAGCTGGCATTATCAGATCTACGATGAGAACGATGTAATGATAGCTCAGGTCGATCAGGAAATCTTCCGCTTTACACAGAGATTCTATATCGATATCTATGATGAAGAGAATGAAGTTCTGATCATCCTGCTTGTGCTGGCAATCAACCAGTTTGACAAGGATGTTGCCGCAAGCGCTGCAGCTTCTTCCCATTCATCGGCTTCCCACAACTAAAAGGAGAATAACATATGCTTACCAAAATGATTCCCGGAACCAATATTGCCTATACGGAAAGCGATGATGCCTTTTCGGTCTTCAGACCGATGATCGAGATTACCGGAGGTCTTTCGCTTGGACAGATCTGTTCCATTACCGGTTTACAGACTTCCACCATTCAAAACTGGGTCAAAAGAGACTATGTTCCCCATCCTGACAACAAGAAATACTATGAAAGACATCTTTCCAGAATACTGCTGATTTCGGCTTTACGTGAATGCATGAACATTGAAGAGATCGGTGAGCTGATGAAACTGATCAACGGAGATACGGATGATGAATCAGACGATATCGTATCGGAATCAAGACTTTACGACTATTTCTGCAAGTCGATCAGGAATCTGGAGACAAAGTATCTCAGCGATGAATACATTACCGAGACGATAGAGGCGATTCTGGAAAACGAAAACAGCAGCTGCAAGGACAGACTGCTTCCGGCCTTGAAGGTCATGGTATACGCTTTTATCAGCGGAGCGTGTCTAAAGGAAATCAACCTGAATCTAAGCATATTAAGAAAGGAGTAGATGAACATGAAATTTCTGAATAGATTAATCAATCTGATTATTCTTCTGGCGATTGTCGCAGTACTGTTCTTCTTTCAGTATCTGCTGTTTGTTCCGTTCAATTTTCATTCATTCGGTTTTGTCTTTGAGCTCGGCATCCTGCTCATCCTGTTTATCCTGCTGTTTATAAGGCTGAGAAAAGGAAAGAACAAGGAAGTCCGTATGGAACCGCTTGTCTATGCAGCCGTTGCCATGGTTGTCGTATTGCTCGTCGGGGCAATCATCGGCGGACCGTATACGGGTGGCTTAAAGAACTACAAGAATCAGTCTGTCATTAAGGAAATCGATTTTGAGACGATTCCGGAATTCGATCAGACGCAGGTTCAGCTTGTCGACAAGAATACGGCCGAACAGCTGGGGGACAGAGTATTCGGAACTCTGGGATCTGATGAAGTATCGCAATACGCGGTAGGAAACGACTGGGTGCAGATCAGCGTGAACGGTACGCTGTATAGGGTCACTCCGATCGATTTCGGCAGTTTCCTGAAATACATGGCTACGGGAACCACTCCCGGCTACATCATGGTAGACTGCGAAAGCGGAGATGCCAGACTGGTAAGAACAGAAGGCATGAAATACATGACTTCTGCCTATTTCGGACATAATCTCTACCGTCATCTGTTCTTCAAGGATCCGACGGCTCTGCTGGGAACGGCGAAGTTCGAACTGGATGACAGCAATCAGCCGTACTGGATCGTTCCTGTATACAGCATGACCTGGCTGGATAAGACGGAAGATATCAGGGGCGTTTACGTTGTAGATCCATTCAACGGAAATGCGCAATATTATGATGTCGAATCCGTTCCTGCATGGGTCGACAATGTCTATCCTGTTTCCGTTGTCTACAGACAGTTCTCACAGAGCAAGAAATACGAAAACGGTCTGTTCAACTGGTCCAAGAAAGGCGTTGTAGAGTTTACGGACGATTATGCCTATGTACAGTTCAACAACAACGTCTGGATCTATACGGGTGTTACCAGTGTAGGCAAGGATGAATCCAATGTCGGATTTGCCTATATCGATCTGCGCAATGGCGAGATCTCCTATATCAGAAGAGCGGGTGCGGAAGAGTATTCGGCACGCAGCAGTGCGGAAGGTGCTGTACAGCAGTACCACTATACGGCCATCTTCCCTAGCATGGTTTCCGTCAAAGGAAGACCAACCTATTTCATGGGCCTGGTGGACGGTGCGAATCTGATCAAGAATTATGCGTTTGTCAGCTATGAAAACTATCAGACGGCCGCAACCGGCGCTACGGTTCAGGAAGCCTATGACAATTATCTGAAACTGATCGGCGAGACCCGGAAAGATACGGAAACAGAAACCGTCAGCTTTGAAGTCATTGGCCTGCAGTCTTACGTAAAAGAAGGTAATACCGTGATCCTGTATATGAATGACAAAAACGAGATCTACTGGTATGACCTCTCCAACGGCGATCTGTACGCATCCTTCATTGAGATCGGCGATACGATTGCCGTTAAGGCGAAAGCGGACAAGGAAATCGTTGAATTCATCCATGTCGAATAATGAAAGAAGCCTTCCTAACAGAAGGCTTTTCTGGTGCTATAATTTGAATGATGAATCTGTTTGGCCTATTTCGGAACAGAAAGGTCTATGAAGGACCTGTAGTTGATCTGAAAGAAAGATATCGGGTAAGTGAAAAGACGGCTTATGACGGCGTGCCTGCGGTTTACTACGATATTTTGAGACATTCCGACAAGGAGAAAGTTGGGACAACGGATCTACGTCTGTCTATCGAAGGAGACATGTACTACTACGGCAATATCGGCTACAATATTCTTCCTTCCCACAGGGGAAATCATTATGCCTATTATGCCTGCAGACTCCTGTTTCTGATCGCCAAGAAGGAATTCGACATGAACGAGCTGATCATCACCTGTTCCCCGGAGAACACAGCTTCCTACAAGACGTTGAAAAAACTGAACGGAGAACTGATCGAACTGGTAGAAGTTCCAAAGAATCATTATCTCTATCTGCAGGGAGAAAAAACGAAATACATCTTCCGTTACAGGATCAATCTATAAGAAAATGCCGATTAGCGGCATTTTTCAGTTCAGTTCGAATGTCTCGCCGTCGCAGCGTGCTTCATAGCTGATGCGGTTTTTCAGTTTCTTCTTGATGAAGGGTCTGAGAACGATCAGGATGACGATCAGCCCGATGATCAGTCTGGAAAGTCTGCGGTACAGGACATATTTCTCCCAGATCATAGGCATCAGCAAGTCGCAGGCGCTCATGAACAGGCTTCCGGCAATGACCAGTATGACCAGTTTCCTGCTGAAGATCTTTGACCAGGGCAGATCCGGAAACAGGATCTTGATGCAGATGCCGACGATTCCAAGCAGCAGCAGTGTCTGCAGGATGAATCCAAGGATCAGGCTGCCGATCGGTGCCAGCAGGATTTTATATAACGTTTCAGCCGCCATTAGGACGATATTGCCAAGCAGCCATAAAGGAGCGAAAAGAACGGCTCTTGCCTTGACGGGAATCCTGTAGATCACGCTTCTGAAATACGCCTTGGCTTTCTGTTTCAGTCCTTTTTTCTGCAGAGAATCACCCGAAAGATCCTTTGCGGTCTCCGTTACAGTCTTAGGATCGCGAGGCGTTTCTTCCAGAAGATCCGCGGAGGAATCAAAAACGCTTCCTACCATAACGCTCAGGGAAGTCAGCCCGGCTGCAATGCCTAGCGCGATCTTTTTTCCGCTCTTCCTGTTTTTCATGCCACTATTATAATACTTATCGTTTTTTTCATAAAAGATGTTTATAATAGCACTGTATGCAGAAACTGAGAGATATCAATGAAGCAATGGCTTATCTGAAAGAAGGGGAGATCCTTACGGAAAACGGAACGAACCGCTTTGTGCTGCGTGAAGAAAGGATCAGCTATTATGAGAACGGAACGAGGTTTTCTTTGGATCCAGATGAATTCAGGGAGCTCTATCAAAAAAACAGTTTCTATCTATACGAAGAAACTGTTCAGATCGATGAAGATAAAGACGAGGCCTATTACCGGTATTACCGCAAGTAATAGGTTTTTTTATCTCTTCTTGAATATCATACCCAGAATAGCTCCGGAGAGTCCGCCGATGATGTGAGTAATCTGGGAAACGTTATCGCTGGCAGTCATGCCGTAGAATTCCTGACCAAGCCAGAGGATGGCAACCAGGATCAGCGTGACCGGAATGCCGTTTTCTCTTCCTGTAATGGATGCCAGAAGGATAAAGGCAAAGACGACTCCGCTGGCTCCCAGAAGCATGACGTTAGGCTGCAGGATGTTGTGGATGATGCCTGTAACCAGAGCCGTAAACAGGATGACGGTGATCAGTCTGTCGTGATACTTTTCTTCCAGCATCGGTCCCAGCAGTAGGATGTAAAGCATGTTGGAAACAAGATGGTTGATGCTGACATGTCCGAAAATGTGGCATATCAGTCTGATGTAGGTCAGAGGATCCAGAAGGGAAGAATGATAAGTCGAAAAGATCAGCGCTGTCGACTTTTCGTCGGTCAAATAGGACAGGCATAGAGCCAGGATGCATATTGCCGCAAAACCGATGGTAATCGGTGCATTCATGTAAATACGGAAGCTGTTTTTTCTCATGTCTCTATTATTGCACAAAAAAAACATAAAGCATAAAATGAGGTTATGAGTAAGATTAAGACTTCACTGGTGCTGGAAGGCGGCGGGTTACGCGGTGCCTATACGGCCGGCGCACTGACCTGGTTGATCGATCAGGGAATCGAATTCGATCATGCGTATGGCATTTCTACGGGCGCAGTATGGCTTGCCAATTATCTGATGAAGTCGAAACAGAATCTATATGACTATTCGGTAGAAGGAATCACCGATAAGCGCATTATAGGTCTGAAGCCTCTTCTTCGCTGCGGCAGGATCGTAGACTACGACTTCCTTTTTGATCGCATCATGGTAGAAGAAAGAGGTTTTGATATCGCTCCTTTAAAGAAATGCAGGACCAAAGCTTATGTCGGTCTGTATGACCTTGGCATTGGAAAAACGGAATATCATCCGATACAGGAAATGAGTTTAAAGCAGCTGGAGGCTTCCACTTCGCTGCCGATTATTGGCAAGATCATCAAGGAAAACGGAAAAGAACTGCTGGACGGAGGCATCACGGACATGATCCCGATCGTTCAGTCGATAGAAGACGGATGCAACAGAAACCTGATCATTACCACGAAACCGGGAGATTTCAGGCGTAAACCGGCAAAGGCTGCCATCGTTCAGCTGATGAAGATGACCTATCCGCAGTGTCTGAATATTTCGGAAGACTATCGGATCAGACATCTGAACTATCAGAAACAGATCTCTCTGATCATGGAACTGGTAGACAAAAAAGAGGCTGTCTATGTTTTCCCTAGCAGAAGTTCCAAAGTGACCAGGCTTGGCGGCAGCAAAGAAGAGCTGAATGAGCTTTTTGAACTTGGCAGATCCGACATGGAAACCAGAAAAGAAGAAATTTTTGCCTTGCTGAAAAAGAAATAATGAAGAAACTCCTGACCGTTTTACTGATTGTCCTGCTGGCTGCCTGTACGAAAGAGAATACAGAACCGGCAAACGAAGAATACATTGATCCTGTTAGGGATGTTTTTATTTTTGCGCAGGCAGACATTTCTCTGCAGGAAAGGCTTAAGGAAGCAAACAACGGTTTCGACTACAGGAAC
>JAFONG010000138.1 GCA_017418585.1 Erysipelotrichaceae bacterium
AAGAAGCGACTGCCGTTTCTTCTGCATCACCAAGAGACCGGAAAGGATCCGCGAATGCATTCCCGATTTACGAAAATATCCGAATCTGGAGATCGCCTGTACGATGGAGAACCAGAGACGTTTTGATGAAAGAGCACCGGTTTATTTATCACTGGAACTGTTCAAAAAGACCGTTGTCATCGAACCGATGCTGGAGAAGGTTGACCTGGGTAGATACATCAGTCGGATCGATGAAGTCATCGTTGGAGGAGAATCTGGAGATGAAGCAAGGATCATTGACTTCGAATGGGTCAAGGATGTCCGTGAACAGTGTAAAAAAGCTCAGGTCGGATTTGTGTTTCATCAGACCGGAGCCAATATACTTGTGAATGGTAAACTGTATCATATACCGCGGAACCGCCAGCATCAGCAGGCCAGGGCCGCTTTTAAAGACTAGTACTGTATCTTCTGAAGTATCTCGTCAGCCTTTTCTCTGCCGATTAGATTCGTAATGATCAGATGGGCAAATTCGATTGCTGCGCCCATGCCTTTAGCGGTAATGATCCTGCCGTCCTGAACGGCTTTTTCTTTTGCCGGGATCAGTCCGTTTTCGAAACCCGGGAAGCAGATGAAATGATGATCTTCTAACAGGTTTCTATGGATCAGGATGGACGGTGCGGCACAGATCGCTGCGATGTACTTGTCTTTTTCCAACGATTTGGATATCAGATTCTGTACTCTTTCATCCTGTTTCAGATTCAGTGTACCAGGCATTCCTCCCGGCAGAATCAGACAGTCGTAGTCGTCCATATTCACATCGTCGATGAGCCTGTGCGCCTTTACGGTGACATTATGGGAAGATGTTACTTCGGACTGCAAACCCGCCAGATCCGTTTCGATCCCCGCACGGTATAACAGATCATAGGTGACAAGAGCTTCACATTCTTCCATTCCGTTACTGATTATGATCAATGCTTTCATTTTGTACCTCTTCGTACTTAATTATAGTTTAATTTGTAGTAAAATGTACTTATGAAACGTCTGATGAACCTTTATGACAGCTGCAAGACACCGATCCGTGTAGCCTACTTCGGATTCGCCCTGATTGCCGTAGGTTTTCTGATTCAGAATGAAAACGTCAATCTGTTTTATACATTCCGTAATAACGTCGTTCTGTTTATAGCCGAACTGCTTTTAAAGATCGGCGAGTTTACGATCATGAATCTGCCGCTCATCTTCATGCTGAATATTGTCTGCAAGAAGGCAAACAACGCTTCCCCGGTAGTCATGGCTCTGGTAGGCTATTTCACTTATGAAGTAACGACCATGCTGTTCTCTCCGCAGAATCTGAATTCTCTGGCGTACTCCGGCAGCTACGGCATCAATTCGGTATTTAATCTGACTTCGGGAACGCGCGCTCCTTTGGAAACGGGAATGATCGGGTCTTTACTGGTGGCCTACGCAACCAGAACGGCCTTTATTTTCTCCAGACACAGAGGAAACTACTCTCTGACAAATCTCTTCTCCAGAGATACTTCAGGAATCGTCTACAATTTCGTTTTCTGCTTCATCCTGGGTATTCTGGTTTCCTATACCTATCCTTACCTGTATCTGTATATTCAGAAAGCCGTAAGCTTTATCAGCGAAGATCTGCAGGATCCGATGCGCATGGGCATGTATACGGTGATCGACAGAGTATTATCCATTCTGGGCATCGGTAATGTCATCCGTTATCCGTTCTGGTATACGGCGGCAGGCGGTTCCTATTCAAATGCCATGACCGGTCAGAGCATTCTTGGCGATGTCAATATCTGGACCTATATCAAGGATACCAATCTCTCCTATCTGGGAGCCGGAAGATTCATTACCCCGTATTATGTCATAAACATGTTCATGATCCCGGGATTCTATCTGGGAACGCTGCTTTCGATGACGGACAAGTATGACCGCCGCAGTCTGATCATGACCTTCCTGACGGCAATCGGTCTATCTCTAATTGCCGGCAATCCTCTGCCTGCGGAACTGCTGATGCTGTTCACCTCTCCGTCTTTACTGCTGATCTATCTGGCGCTGACAGCCGTCGTATCGGCATCCCTGATCAGATTCGATGCCTTCCTTGGCTTTACTTCCCATACCATGAATACGGCAGTCGCCATGCCGGGAAGCTTTGCCGACTACATCATCAACGTCAGAAACATCAACCTGATTCATTCTCTGCAGATGATTGCCATCATCGGTGCGATCGCCTTTGTTCTATGCCTGCTTTTGACAGTCTTCTACTACCGTTTCATGGCTTTCGACTTTTTCTATACCGGAAGCGGAAACGAGCTGGTAAACGACATCATCGATTCAGTAGGAGGCATCGGCAATATCCGTTCTGCCGGTTCGGGTCTGTTCAAGCTGAACATCAGCATTGCCGATCCGGAAAAGATCTCCATTGAAAGGATACAGGATCTGGGAATCAGGAGAGTCGCGGAGACCCGTAACGGTCTGAGCTTCGAAATAGGAACATCCGCAAGCGAGATTTCCCGCAGGATCCAAAGAGCTCTGAAGAAACGTTCTTAATTGTTGACATTTATTCCGCTTTTGCCGTAAAATTGAATAGTATTTGAGGAAAGGTGGCTTATATGGCAGCAAAAAGAACGTATCAACCAAGCAAAAGAAAACGCCAGAATGTCCATGGTTTTAGAGCCAGAATGAAGACAGTAGGCGGACGTAAGGTATTAGCCAGACGTCGTGCTAAGGGTAGAAAGGTATTATCCGATTAAAGTCACTTAGGTGGCTTTTAATTTAGATATGAAAAAAGAATTCCGGGTCAGAAAGAACGAAGAGTTCGCCCAGATCATTTCCGAAAAACATTCTGTTTCCAACAGCTCTTTTGTCGTGTACTATTCCAATCGGAAACAGGAACACGCCAGAGCGGGGATTTCGGTCTCCAAGAAGCTGGGAGATGCGGTCGACAGAAACAGGATCAAAAGACAGGTCAGGGAAATGATCAAGAGCCTGATCAGTTTTGAACAGTGCCCGAAAGATCTGATCGTTATAGTCCGCAAGGGATATCTTGAGAAAGCTTTTACCGATAATAAAAATGATTTGGAAAAGGCGATTAAAAAGGCTATAATAGAAAAGTATGAATAAGGAGAGTTCCATGAGTAAAAAACGCATATTATCAGCATTATCCGTGATCGCACTGGCCCTGCTCCTGACGGGCTGCAGCGCATCGGCTGATCTGATCACTCTAGATACCACTTTTAAGGATGTCATGAACGACGGCTTCTTCTCGGCCCTGATCGTCTATCCGCTGTCTCAGGCGATCAACTGGCTTTCGGCAAGAACCGGGATCTTCATGGCTATCGCTCTGGTAACGATTATCATTAACCTGATCGTTCTGCTGTTTACGTTCCGTTCCAGTGTTGCCATGCAGAAGATGCAGGAAATACAGCCTGAACTGCAGAAGGTACAGGCCAAGTACGAGGGAAGGACGGATGAGGCTTCCCAGCAGCGCATGGCTATGGAAATGCAGCAGATTTACAACAAGTACAACGTCAATCCGATCGGTGCTTTACTGACGACTTTCATTCAGTTCCCGCTGCTGATCGGTATGTATAATGCAGTAAGAAAATCCGAAGCTGTCGCCAACGGTAGATTTATGAATGTCAGTCTTTCCATCACGCCGCGTGAAGCGATCGGTCAGAAGGCCTGGATCTGTCTGGTGATCTTCGTACTGATGGTCATCTGCCAGTTCATTTCGATCAAGGTACCGCAATGGGTAGCGGAATACCGCGGTAGACAGGAAGCGGACAGACATCACAAAGTATACAAGAAACCGGAAAACCAGAATGTCATGATGACCTACGGCATGCTGGGAATGGTAGCGATCGCGATGTTCTCGATCCCTACGGCCGTTTCTCTTTACTACTGCATTTCTTCCATCGTCAACATATTAAAGACACTGGCCATCGATAAGATGACGCACAAGGAGAGCAACTAATGAAACAGTATACAGGAAGAACGCTTGATGAAGTTCTTAACAGCATTTCAACCGAACAGGGATGCAGAGTAGACGACATTACATACAATATTCTGGAAGAAGAAAAGGGCGGTATCTTCGGTCTTCACAAGTCCATCACGATCGAAGCTTTCACCTCCAAGGATGTCAAGGAGTTCATCTTTGATTATCTGGGCGCCTATTTCACAGAGCTCAACCAGGGCGTTTCCATCGAGATCATCGTCGACAAGGAAAACGAAGAAGACGCACTGTACAGAGTCATCCTGGATGCCGAGAACAATGCGATCATCATCGGCAAGAACGGCCAGACCTTAAGAGCCATCTCGACAGTGCTGAAGGCCGCCGTCAATGCGACATTCAAGAAGAGAATCAACGTGATCGTCGATGTCAACCACTACAAGGAAGACAGATACAAGAAAGTCAAGGCGATCGCCAGAAGAGAAGCGATCAACGTTGCCAAGACGCATGTCGACTGCGAACTGGATCCGATGCCTAACGACGAAAGAAAAGTGATACATCAGTATCTGCAGGATTTCAAGAACGTTTCCACGGTCTCCATCGGAGAAGGAAACAAGAGACATCTGTGCATCAAGTACACACCGGAAAAGAAAGAAGAAAAAGAAGCCTAGGCTTCTTTTTGTTTTGTCAGAATATCAACGACATGGCTGCTTGCGCCGATCAGGTCTTTTCTTTCGCAGGTCGCATAATGGAAGTTCAGATAGGCTTGGAATGTTTCATCATCCATTTTGTTGATGGTATCGCGCATGTAGTCGCTTGGACCGTCTGAAGCGAAACGTCTGATCAGTTTCAGTCCCGCAAGTCTGTTGAGCTCATCGATGTCTTCGATCCTGGCCTGAAAAAACAGAGCATCCGGATCATTGATACGGAAATCATCATCCAGCCTGTCTTTTACCTTTGCGTACTGATTGTCCTTAAAGGCGTATTCGATGACGCTGTATTCGTTCATGATATAGGTAACGAACAGATATTTTCTGGTGATCCTTTTGGCTTCCTTTAAGGCCTTGAGTCTGTCTTCTTTTGAATAAAGATGATACATCGGTCCAAACATAATGCCGATATCGAATTCGTCGTCCTTCAGCATCGGCAGATCCACGGCGCTGGCTTCGATGATCCTGATGTCCTTGTCCTTCGCCCGAAGCATCCCGATATTGGGTCTGACGTATTCAACGGCCGTAACTGAATGGCCTTCTTCTTTTAAAGCCAAGGCATAACGTCCCGGCCCTGAACCGATGTCAACGATACTGTCTGAATCCTCCAGATATTCATGGATGTATTTCATGGAAGTCAGGAATTCCACCTGACCATGACGGTGATCCAGCCTCATGTTTTCGTTGAACTTGTTGTAGAAATCCGTCAGTCTCTGCTTGAACTCATCCATCTTCTAGTCCTTTCGGATAAACATGATATTGAGGTCCGTTTTCTCTTCTATGCCTTCGATGACTCCCTGACTGGAGTATTGCCAGATGCCGATAGGCAGATCCAGCTCCGGAACATCGCTGTCATACTGGGCATACCAGATCGGATAATCGCTTAACTGTTCCATGTTGTAGTAGTATTCGGACCAGTATAAAGACGTATACAGCATTCCTGTATGATGATTCTTTTCTATTGTTTCCAGAAAGACCAATGCGTTTTTGGTGGCTGTCTCTCCTGTGATGTCATCGGTTCTTGGCGTTTCATCTTCCAGATAGACTTCTTCCAGATCATAGACGACAGGAAGATCTATTTCCTTGCCTTTGAGCTTTTTCGTGACCCATTCAGCCTCTTCCCTGGCTTCTTTCTCCGTGATTGCCTGGGAGAAGAAATACACGCCTATTCTGATGTCGTTTTCCTTGGCGCCTTTATAGTTCTTCTCGAACTCGTCATCCTCGTAGATCAGTCCGGTTGTTGCGCCTCTTCTGCCAATCCTGATGAACACAAACTCGACGCCGTCCTGCTTAACCTTCTTCCAGTCGATGTCTCCCTGAAAAGTCGAAACATCGATACCGAAGCAGCTGCTGTAGTTTTCATCTTCATAACGGTATCTGCCGTTTTCTTTCGACAGTTGCGCATAGTCGACCCGGATCCCTTCGATGATCTCCGGTTCACTGACGCCGTTTCCTGTACATTTCTTTAGGAGAGTGATCATCAGCATCACCAGCAGGATCATGAACAGGACGGGGATGATAAGAAGTATCTTTTTCTTCGTCATATTTCAATTATATAATAATCGTATGAAAGAATTCCTTGAAAACACCGTACTGGAAGCGGACCGTCTGATTCTTAGACCATTGCATCTGAAGGATAAGACGGCCATCTTCAGAAACATCAATCATGACAGGGAAGTCCTGAACTATTTCATCGATACTTATGCCGAGAAGGAAGAAGATTTTCCTTTCGAGAACATGCTGGAAAGATTCAGAAAGAATCAGATGTACGCCTTTGCAATCGTTCTGAAAGAAAACGATGAAGTGATCGGCGAGATCTTTCAATGCAGCAAGCCAAGCGCCGTCGAGCATACTGTCGAGATCGGCTATGCCATAGGCAGGTCTTACTGGAACAGGGGTTATACAAGTGAAGCAATGAAGCTGATGATCGGTTTCATGTTTGAGGTCGGGATACATAAGGTCGTTGCCTGCCACCTGGAAGGAAATGAAGCATCAGGAAAAGTCATGCAGAAATGCGGAATGATCTTTGAAGGCATCAGGAAAGATGCCGTCTATTACCGCGACCGCTACTGGGATACCTACAACTACTATATCTTGAGTAAATAAAAACAGTTCTCTAGAACTGCATATGATCTATGGAGCAGATGATGGGAATCGAACCCACGTAGTCAGCTTGGAAGGCTGAAGTTCTACCATTGAACTACATCTGCGTTTCAGTGGTGACTCGACCGGGAATCGAACCCGGGACCCTCTGATTAAAAGTCAGATGCTCTACCGCCTGAGCTACCGAGTCAAAATCTGGCTGGGATGACTGGGATCGAACCAGCGAATGACAGAGTCAAAGTCTGTTGCCTTACCACTTGGCTACATCCCAAAGTGGTGGAGAGGGGCAGATTCGAACTGTCGAACTCGTAGAGAGCTGATTTACAGTCAGCCGCGTTTAGCCACTTCGCTACCTCTCCACAGGCTTTTACTACGTCCACCACCATCAGTGAACGCTTTAAAATATTATCATAAATTAAATTTTTATGCAATAGTGAAAGGTTCAAAATAAGCGCTCAGGAAGCGCTTTCGCTGTTTTCGATCTTCTGCAGATCAAGATAGAGATCTGGCCGTGACTTACTGGCAACTTTATTGGCTTTTTTGAAGCGCTTGACGGCTTCATGAGGTTCATACCGATTGGTGTTTTCGCTTATCATATAGGCCAATGTCTGCAGACAGGTCAGTTTATATAAAGGTGAAACAAGCGGGTCTGTCTGATCTTCGAGTGCGAATCTGTGATTTGTATCAAAGCGTTCAGTGTTGCCTAAGACGTATACTTTTTCAGAAACATCTTTAAGAGCAACTGCGATATCGATGAGTCTTGCCGTACTTGGATGATTGTTGTTGTCTATTATGATGAACAGGTCTTCAGGAGTTGAAGGATAGAGCGGACCATGCAGGAACTCTTCAGCTTCGCAGGCGATTGCTGTCCGGCAGCAGGTTTCAGCTATCTTTAAAGCACCTTCCGTTATGGTACCGAAATTCGGGCCGCTTGAAAGCAGGATGACCTTTTTTGCATTGATGAAATCTTCCTTATTATTCGCAAAGATGTCAATGGTGTTTTCTAAGAGCTTTGGCTGCAGATCCTGAGTTTTTTTCATTTCGTCAAGATAATAGATGTTTGTTTTATCGTCGATGAGCTTTCTTTTCAGAGCAAGGTTTAATGAAAAACACATCAGAAAGCAGGCGAGAGAGCTGACGCCTTTGGTGACAAAGCCGATCTTCTCTTCGCCACAATGCCAATTGACAGTAAGGTCGGCAAGTTTTTCGGCATCTGAATCTGTTCGGCCAACCAGACAGGCCGTCTTATAACCTTTTTCTTTCAGCATTTTTATGGCTGTTAAGATATTTGTTGAACAGCCTGATTGAGAGATGAAGATGTACATCGTATCGCTGTTTAGCGGTGTTTCATGATTGGCAAAGGTGAATGGTGCTGTTACAGCGATATCGCTTTGCAAGATGTGCTTCATGAAATAAAGAGCACAAAGGCTGCCGTTATATGATGATCCGGATGCGATCAGATGGATCCTTTTACAGCAGTTTTCTATGTAAAAATCGATCAGCGGCTTGGTGTATTTCCTGCTGTTGTCTATGATATCTGATAGAATCTCTGGTGTTTCTTTGATGTATTCCAGCATGTTTTCCATTTTGTTTCCTCCAATAAAAAATGAGATCTAGATCTCATCTTCTTCTATAGCTTTGATCATTTCGACCCGTTTGATATGTC
>JAFONG010000139.1 GCA_017418585.1 Erysipelotrichaceae bacterium
AAGTCAGATCCTGGTGGAACCACTTGTTGGAGAATTCAAGCAGTTTGCCGTTTTCTCTCAATTCAGCGATTGCGGCATTGAATTCGGCGAGCAGTCTTTCTTCGCCCTTACGGCAAGGAATGGATACTTCATTGATGTCGGATTCGATCTTGAAAGCTACTTCCAGTTCTGATTCCGGATGATTCTCTCTGTATTCTGAAAGAATGACATCGTTGAACATGCAGAAATCGGCATTGCCGCTTAAAACGGCCTGTGCGCACTGGGTTGGGTCATCAATCGGTACAATCGTTACACCCAGTTCTTCCAGACGTGGAACCCAGCTGTTGGTGGCGTTTGTCGCAATCTTCAAACCATTCAGATCTTCCAATGAATGCAGGTTAAGCGGATTGCCCTTTGTTACGACGACCTGTCTTGCAGTAAAGCAGTAAGGATCAGAGAAATCGTATTTTTCTCTTCTTTCATCAGTAGCTGTAACGTCGGCAATGACTGTGTCCCATCTGCCGGCATCGATACCTACCAGTAAGGCATCCCATTCCGCCATGACGAATTCGACTTCTACACCCATATGCTCAGCAACGGCTCTGGCGACATCGACATCATAACCCGCATAGTTTCCATCGTCATCAACGAAGTTGAACGGCTTGTATGTTCCTTCGATACCTACAACAAGTTTTCCGGCATTCTGGATTGCCGCCAGCTGATCATTGACTTCAGGTTCACCGGCAGGTGTTTCTTCCTTCTTGGTGCAGCCGGCAAATAATGACAATACTAAAACAAGCACAAATAAAAACGTAATCTTTTTCTTCATTTCAATCCTTCCTTTCTTTGTGTTGTATTTTCGTGATTCATTCTTAATTCCATTCTATAACTTTTTTTCTGAATAAACAGATCAATTTCTTCTTTCATCATACATCATAGGCATATCGAAGAAAAGAGAAATGACTGTATCGCAGGCCTCCTGTATAATGAAGTCATATGGATAGAATACGGCTTTGCATATTCGACATGGATGGTCTGCTGATCGACAGCGAAACGATCTGGCATACCTGTGCCCTGGCCTGCAGCGAAAAGTATGGTTATGGAGTTCCGGATGAACTGGTTCTCGATACGATGGGAATTAACGGCGAGGAAACCAGAAGACGTTTTCTGGCGGTTCTGGGAGATGATTTTCCGTATTATGAGTTTATCAGCCGCACGGTGGAACTGAAGAGAGAGTATCTGAATTCCCATTCATTGAACAAGAAGAAAGGTCTGGATGAGCTTTTTGCCTACCTGGATCGAAACAATATCCGCAAGGCTGTCGCCACTTCAACAAACAGGAGTTCCGCAGAGCTCTCTTTGAAAAGAGTCGGACTGGAAAACAGTTTTGACCATATCACCTTCGGAGATGATCTGAAGGAATCGAAACCAAGACCGGAAATCTATCTGAAAGCGATATCGGCATTTGACATCCCGAAAGAGAACATCCTGGCTTTCGAAGATTCCAACAGCGGCATTCTATCGGCATGTAACGCCGGTCTGAAAGTCGTGCATATTCCTGATCTGGCTTCAGTGGAAGAAAAAAGCAGACGGAAATGCTTTGCCATACTGAACGATCTGAGTGAAGCGATAGAACTGATCGAGAAGATCAATTCCCTTTGATGATCCGCCACGCATCTATCAGTCTTTCTATAGAATAAGCCGCGTTTGCCGGGCTGGTGGAAGGAAGAACGATGGTTTCCATGCCAAGCTGTTCTTCCAGATACTTCTGATACAGTTTCAGTGCTGTTCTGCCGTTGACGTAAATCCTGCTGATCGATGTCTCGCTGATCAGTTTTTTTATGTCATTAGGCCTGACGTTTCGGATCGAACTGTCCGCTGAACCCTCGATCTCGCAGGATGCCGCGACATCCCACAGGGCAATGCCGTTTCTTAGCAGCATTTTCTTCTTTTCTTCTATCGTTGCCGGAACGTCTTCTTCAAATACCGCCGCAACGATCTTCCAGAAACGGTTCTGCGGATGACCGTAGAAGAAACCGGTCTCTCTTGACTTGACAGAAGGAAAAGATCCCAGGATCAGGATCTTTGAATTCTTATCATAAACGGGTTCTATCTGATGGTATTCCATTACTGCGCCTGCTTTTTCTTTCTCAACTGGAAGAAAGACAGTGCCAGCGGGAATCCGAACATGCCGACAGCCGAGAACATCCTGGCACCGACGATCATGGTGATCAGCGTAGCCAGAGGATGCAGATCCAGACTGGTTCCGACCATTTTCGGTTCTATGATATTCCGGATGATCGTAATGATGATATACAGGACCAGCAGTTCAATGCCGAGAAGCGCCCTGCCCGTGATCAGACAGCTCAGTCCCCAAGGGATCAGAACCGTTCCGACACCCAATACCGGAAGAATATCCAGGAAGGCGATCATTAAGGACCACATGCCGCTGTTGGAGATGCCGAAGACCGTCAGACCTATGAGCAGTTCCACAAAGGTTATTCCCATGATCGAAGCGTAGGAACCGAAGATCTTCAGCAGGACATTCTCAAAGAAATCCTTGATCTCGTAGAAGACATTCAAAGCCTTTTCAGGCAAAGAAGAGATAAACCGTTCGGAAATATTTTCGTAGTCGAAAACCATATAGAAAGAAGTCGTGATCGCTACCAGGATCGATACCAGAACCTGCGGAACATTGGTGATGATGGATGTTGTCGCCTTGGCCATTCCCGATACGACGGAAGACAGGATGGACTTGATGGAATCGAAGATGCCGTCGGTGAAGTTTTTCAGCAGTTCTCTGACGTTTCTAGGAAGCTGATAGGCTGCCGCGTATATGCTGTCTTCCATGGAAGAGATATACGGCTCTACCGTACTGGTATAGAAATCAGGAAGCGTTTTGATGAAATCGGCAAGCTTGCTGATGCCAAGAGAAACGATCAGGATGATGATCAGCAGGACCAGCAGATA
>JAFONG010000140.1 GCA_017418585.1 Erysipelotrichaceae bacterium
GTATGCTTCATCGCCTTCTACCACATCAGAAGACAACATCTGTCGAAGCAGATCGAAATTGATGGCCTTCTTCAACTTTCCGTTTTCGTCCGTCGTTTCCGTGATACAGTTCGGGAACAGTGCGCCGATTTTCTCTACATTTACCGACGTCATATCAGGCGTTTCCATTCTCATCTTCTCCATTAGTCATCCTCCAAAAAACGTTATTTTTATCCAAGTTGTCAGTCTGTTCACGTTATCTTCTCTAACTCTCTCCGCAGATTTTTCAATTCTGTATTTAGTTGTACCTGTTTATTCAACTGCTTTTCTTTCCGCACTTTAGCATGTAACGCAGCGATTTTTTTCTGTAATTCATGCCTACGGGCATCACGTTCTACAGACTCTTTCAATGACTCCGCATTTTTTCCCTGCAGTGTCTCTCCAGCAATCTGCCGTACGAAGTTCTCATATACGGTATCTATATTTAAGCCATCCACCTTCAAAGACAAATCTTGTTCGGGTAACCATTCGGTATGATAGTACGTTCCGACCTTGAAGGCGCTGCTTCCAGATGCAGCGGACTCCTTATAGGCGGTCCAAGCTTGGTACTTTCCTTCATACTCCAGAAGAAACAGGATATGATAAGGGATTTCCTTATCAATCTGTTTTAAAACCGATACATCTAGCCGCGGAGCTGTGAGCTGCACTTCAAAAACTTCGATCTCCGTTACAGCCTCTCCTACAGCAAGATTCATCGTTGTAGATGCAATTTTGTTGCGCCAGTAAATCATCTTGATCTGTTCGATAAAGATACGCTTCAGCGCAGGCGTCACCGACAGATTTTCATAGAATTTCTGTTTGGGAATTCGTCGGTTGAATTCTGTGCTTTTAGGTAAGCCCAGCAAGGTCAACACCTCCTTACTTCACCACAAGGAAACAGATCAGCTCAAAGTCATCCAGTCCGTTGATCTCTGACATCAAAGCAGAGGTTCCACCAGCAGAGAAAAGGCTGTCTATGTCACTCTCTTCCTTCACATCGATGATGGAATTGATTGCATCATTCAACAGTTCCGATACTTCACTCATGTTTCTTCCGTCATCTGTTTCCTCATTGAACTTTCGGCACAGGGATAGGAAAGGTTCCTTTTTCCCACGGCACAACAGTCGTACAGTATCCAATAATTTCTTCGGATTCAAGTAATCACAGACAATTTCACCGTCTATACCGATATAAACCATATAAAACGGGTGGATCCTATTCTGGTTATCGATGTTGATGCTATTGTTGATATTGCGCAGTACGAAGATGACACCTTCTGGGTTCTCCGCACCAGCAGGGACGACCGCATGCAGACCTTTTGGCTTCTCGTCTAGATCATCATGATTTTTGATGTATTCCAACAGATCCAGTCTGAATTCATTCAATCCCAGGTCCATGATGGAAATACCTGAAGACATATCTTCAATATCCACAATCTCTTCTTGCAGACGCTTGAGCTGTTGTTTACGGTATTCCAGATCACCCTTTTCCTCCGGGTTGATCAGGTCGTCATCGCCGGTGGAAGTCATGACGGAAATCTTCATTCTTGTCTCAACACGGGATTTCAGATTGATA
>JAFONG010000141.1 GCA_017418585.1 Erysipelotrichaceae bacterium
AGACCTACTGTGTCCATATCACCAAGGAAGGAAACGACCTGCTGGAAAAACCTTCCAACCTGAAGATCGATCCTTTCTTCTCTTCTTTCGGCAACCCAAAAATCATTTCCTACTTCAAGGCCTCCTGCGATTCGTTCTGTTCCGATGAACCGTTCAACCAGGCAAAAGCGGATGCGTATATCACGTTGCTGTTCTGCGAAATCGCCAGGCTGGGCGTAGAAAAGAACATGTCCGAGGAAGTCAGGAAAGTCATCAGGCTGATCAACGACAATCTGTACAAGACCTATTCGAAAGAAGAACTGACCGAAGCTTCCGGAGTATCCTACAAGAAACTGACGACGATGTTTAAGGCGGAAACGGGTCAGACTCTGCATGCCTACCAGATCAACAAGAAGCTGGAGATGGTAGCGATGCACATCGACTCGGAACCGTATGTCAGAATGAAGGAGCTGGCCGCCAACTACAACTTCTACGACGAGTTCTATCTAAGCAAACTTTTCAAGAAAAAGTACGGCATGTCGCCGCAGGAATACAAGTCCAATTCCAGATCCAAACGGAGCAGATATGATACAATCTGTTGACCGCGCCCTGGATATCATGATGTGCGTGTCGGATAATCACGGCAAGCCTCTGACGATATCCCAGATTTCCAAAAAGACCGGGCTGAATCAGAGCACCTGCTGTCATATCGTCGAAACGCTGACGGAACGGGGTTTTTTAAACAAGGTCTCGAGATCTTCGGGTTACGTGCTGGGAATCTATTCCTATGCTCTGGCAAGATACGACAGTTTTCACCGCGATCTGATCGATGCCTGCAGCCCGGTTTTAAGATGGCTTCAGAACAAGACCGGCTATACCACGCTGCTGACAAATCTGATCGACGGGGAGAAGTTCGTCCTGCGCTATTTCAATTCTCCGGATAATCCTCTGGATGAAAGGGGAAAGCTCTATCGCGGATCCTTGTACGATACCGCAACCGGCAGGGCGATGCTTAGTTCCATGAAGCAGAAGGAACTGAAAGCCATTGTGGATAAGGTCGGACTTCCTTCTCAGGATGAATGGCCGGGTGTCTCGTCTTTTGAACAGCTGTATGAGAAGCTTACAGAAGTAGCGAAAGAACCCGTCGTCAAGACTATCAACAAGGATGAACAGTACTATTTCTGCAAGTTCGGAGTTATGTTTATTGGCAGAAAGGATGAAAGATTCGCCCTGGGTCTGGAACTGAAGAAAAAAGAAGCGCCGGAAGAAGAAGAGATACGCTTCATCGAAAAAAACATGCTTCTGGCGATGAAGGAAATACGCAGACGAATTGAATTCGAAAAAATATAAAAGATCAGCGAACGCTGATCTTTGTTTTATGCCAGTCCGGTAAACTGTCCTTTACCGACGTTTGCGGAAGCGGCAATCTCTTTTTCCCAGTTGAGATGTTTGAACGGCTCTGCGGCAGGAGATGTTTTCAGCCAGTTCTGGAAATCATCCATGACTTCCTTTGACCATACCAGGACATCGATCTCTGCCGATGTGTATTTTCCTTCCTTGATCCTTTCAAAACCGAAGATATCTTTTACCTGAGTCTTTTCACCCTGTTCGGCAACTTCTTCCGCCAGATGAGCAGGAATGAAGAGCACACCTTCGCAGGTTGCCAGTACGACATCTCCAGGCATACAGATGGCTTTACCGATACGGCATGGTCTGTTGATACCCTGAAGCAGAACGTCTCTTAATCCTTCCGGAGCAATGGAGCGATAGTAGATCTGGAAATCGGGAATCTCTACGATCTGCTGCAGATCTCTGACTGCGCCCCAGACGACAGCTCCTCCTCTTTTGGTCTTGCGGTGTATTGCGGTAGAAAGATTTCCTCCTACAAATGTTCCGTACTGATTCTTGTCAAACATATCCACCACCAGAATGTCGTTTTCTTCCAGTCTGGCGATCGACCACTGGTTGAAGAATCCCTCGTAACCCTGCTTCCATCCGTCTTCCAGCATGTTCATATGGACATCCGGTCTGGTCGGCAGCATGGATACGGTCAGAGCTCTTCCTACCATGACATAGTCCGGATCGGGATTGCTGCGTTTCAGTTCTCCTTCGAACTGATACTTGTATCCTTTGTCGTGAAGCGGTTTCCACGCTTCTTCCGTCTTGCATTTTCTGATCCGCTCCAGCGTTGTATCGGGAACTTTCGGTCTGCCGTCTGCAAATCTTTCGCCTTTCCACTGCGACGTCAGCATGATCAGATCTTCTCTAGATAACACGTAATCCATATTCTACCTCTGTACTCTTCCGCTTCCGTCTCCCGTCATCAGCTTCTCGACATCCGCCTTGCTGACGCGGTTGAAGTCTCCGATTACGGAATGTTTCAGACAACTTGCCGCTACAGCAAATTCCAAAGCTTCCTGCCTTGATTCATAGCTGTTCAAACCGTAGATCAGTCCTCCGGCAAACGCATCTCCTCCGCCGACTCTGTCAATGATGTCCCTGATCTCGTATTTCCTGGAAACATAGAACTGTTTTCTGTCATTCAGACAGGCTGACCAGCCATTATGATCGGCGCTGTGAGATTCTCTTAAGGTAATGGCTATCATCTTAAGATCCGGGTATGTCACCAGGACCTTGTCGCCCAGTTCCCTGTATTTGTTTTCATCAAGTTTTCCGGATTCCACATCCACATCGATGCTGATTTCAAGAGCTTTCTGGACATCTTCTTCATTGGCAATGGCTACATCGACATACTTTACCAGTTCCCGCATTACTTCCGATGCTTTCTTTCCATACTTCCAGAGATTCTTGCGGTAATTCAGGTCACAGGATACGGTGATTCCTTTTTCTTTGGCTTTCATTACCGATGCCAGCGAGAGTTCCATGGCTGTTTCGGAAATCGCCGGAGTGATACCGGTAATATGGAACCAGTCAACGCCCTCAAACACTTCATCCCAGTCGATGCTGTCGGGTTCGGCTATCGCTATTGCCGATCCTGCCCGGTCGTAGATGGTCTTGCTTGGAAGCTGGTTGGCACCCGGTTCCAGGAAGTAGATTCCCATTCTTCCTTTTCCTTTGATGATCTTGTGCGTATCGATACCGAAGCCACGTAGTCTTCTGATACATTCATCGCCGATCGGATTATCCGGTAGTACCGTAAAATACTGTACATCCATTCCGTAGTTCGCCAGAGATACCGCAACATTGGCTTCGCCTCCGCCGAATGTCGCTTCGATCATGTTCGACTGGAAAAGTCTCTCGTGATATGGTGCGCACAGTCTGAGCATTATTTCGCCAAAAGTCAAAACTCTCATATTGATGATTCTCCTTGGTTTATCAACTAAATTATATTTCCATCATAAGGTAAATGGCATTGGAAAAAAATGCTTTTTCATGTATTTTTTGTTTATGAATCCGTTTCTTTTTTTCTTTTATTTGTATAATGGAATTAACAAGTAATGCTGAAATAATCATTAAACCAGAAACAAGGAGGAATACCATGGGACTCTTAGATGAACTCTTAAAAGAAGGTGCAGATATTCTAAAAGAAGTAGCCAGCGACGAAAACAAGGAAAAGGCGGCAGAACTGCTGAATTCCCTAAAAGGTACGCTGAAAGAACATGCCGGAGATCTTAAGGATCTGGCGGAAGCCTTCCAGAAAGAAGCAGGAAACGGCAGCAAAGAAAACATGGAATACAAGGAGAGCTATTTCGAGCCGGTAGAGGACGGAACGACATCCAGGGAAAGGATCCTGGAAGTATTAAAGAACGAATTCCCGAACTATGCCGTAAAAGAGAACGTCTCTCCGACGACGATCGGCGGACAAGGCCGTTTCATGGATTATTCCATCGTCGTTTACGAGGGAGATACGCCGAAACTGATCATGATGCTGATCGGCAAGACCACGACCGCCCACAGGGAATACCGCTGGAGCAGGGAAGAAGCCGAAAAGAAAGGCTATCCGTTCATCAACTTCGTTGAACACTATCCGAATACCCCGGAATACATTTCCAACAGACTGCACAAATATCTGTAGTCTGCGGAATAAACAGAAAGAGAAATGCACTTGTGCGCCTGCGGCGGCTTCAGCGTGATCCCTTGGATGACTTTGCAGGCAGTCGGATCATGTACATGCCGGTATCGTAAGCACAGCTTACTTCAAAGCTGTTTCTCTTTCTTTTTTTTCATGATGGAATCACTTTTAAAACAGCTCTCATCAAAAGAGATCTGGCTGCAGTTTCAAAGATACAAGACCGACAGGAACCAGTTAAGCGGAAAGGAACTGAAACAGCTGGAATCGTTCATTCAGGAAGAAAGATATCTCAGGATCGCTGAGAATCTTTCTTTTTCTTATCCTGTGAAGAAACAGATCACGAAACTGGGGTCAAGCAAGAAAAGGATCGTTTATTCCTATGGCGAGAATGAGACCTGGGTGCTGAAGCATCTGGCATTTCTGCTATATCGCTATGACGATAAGATTTCCGGAAACTGCTACTCTTTCCGCCGGAACATAACGGCAAAGACGGCGTTCGACAGGATCAGGAAGATACCCGGTTTAAACGACAGATACGTACTGAAACTGGATATCCACGACTACTTCAATTCCATCGATGTCGCACAGCTGCTGGAAATGCTGAAAAACGTCATCGATGATGATCCTGCGCTTTATTCATTCCTGGAAGAACTGCTGAGCCAGGACAGATGCATATGCAACGGAGAACTGATCGAAGAAAAGCGAGGCGCCATGGCCGGCGTGCCTCTGGCCAGTTTCTTTGCGAACGTCTACCTTACGGATCTTGACGGATATTTTGAAAAAATAGGCATTCCGTATTTCCGCTATTCCGACGACATGATCATTTTCTTTGAGAAAGAGGAACAGCTGAAGGAAAACGAATCTTTCATTCAGAAATTTCTGGATAGAAAAAAGCTCACGTTAAACAAAGAGAAACATCGTCTGAGTCTGCCCGGTGAGCCATGGGACTTCCTGGGTTTTACCTACAGCAACGGACAGATCGATCTTTCCGACGTTACGATCGAAAAGATGAAGGGAAAGATCAGACGCAAGGCGATGAAACTGTGCCGGGAGAGAAAAAGAAAACAGCTGTCTTACGAAAAGACGGCCGTAGCCATGATCCGCAGCTTCGATCAGAAGTTCTATGATCTGACCGGACGCAACGATTTCACCTGGATCCGTTTCTATTTCCCGGTCATCACCTCCGACAAGGGTCTGGAACAGATCGACCGGTACATGCTGGAATACCTGAGATATCTGTATTCCGGCAGGCACTACAAGGGCAATTATGCGGTACGCTATGAAACGCTGAAAAAACTGGGATATACACCGCTGAAAGCCGAATATTACAAGTGGAAAAAAGAAAACGAAACACTCAATAGACAGACCATATAAAAACCTTCTTCCCGAAACGGAAGAAAGTTTTTTTGAATGTTTTACAGACAGTCTTTGAAGATCTCTACGACATCTTCACGAGTCAGCGGTACCAGACCCATCTGCATTCTTCCACCTTCGCAGGCGTGATCAGCCATGACTTCGAAGTTTCTGTCATCGATATTCAGTTCACTTAGAGTCATCGGGATGCCGCTGTCTTTAAAGAACTGTTCCAGGACATCAACGCTCCTCCACGCGAGTTCATGTTCATCTTCTCCTTCAAGACCCCAGACGTTTCTGGCGAAGCGGACGAATCGCCATTCGCAAGACGGATCTTTCTTCAGAATGTAGCGCATCCATCGCGGTGTCAGGATCGCCAGACCGACGCCATGGGTGATGTCGTAGTAGGCGGAAAGCTCATGCTCCAGGACATGGCAAGGCCAGCCGGTATAGGTCTTCCCATATTCCGGGATACCGGAACAGGCAACGGATTCACAATGCATCAGATTCGCTCTGGCCGTGTAGTTGTCCGGCTCTTTTAAGACGATCGGCAGATTCTTGATGACAGTCTTCAGGATCGTTTCGGCGATGCCCTCGGCAAGCTCGCTGTCTCCTATCTGACAGAAATAGCCTTCCATGATGTGACTCATGATGTCGGCAGAACCGGCTGCCGTCTGATATTTGGAAACGGAGAACGTATAGGTCGGATCCAGAATGGAAACGGACGGATAGATCAGCAGAGTTCCTTTCTTTTCGTTCGTCTGCATGTTGGTGATGACGCCGAAATTGTCGAAGTCCGATCCCGTTGCACTGATGGTCAGGATATCCACAAGCGGTAAAGCCTTCTTGTGACCTTTGGCATGTTCGACCATGTGCCACAGATCTCCGTCTTCATAGTAATAGCCGCAGCAGATCGCCTTTGAACAGTCGATCGTACTTCCTCCTCCTACCGCCAGCAGGACATCGATCTTGTGTTCCTTACACAGGGCAACTCCTCTTTCTACGGATTCTATTCTTGGATTCGGTTCAATGCCTCCCATTTCAAAAACCCGATAGCCGCCTTCATTCAGAATCTTCATGATCTCATCATAAAGACCGATCTTCTTGATCGAAGTTCCACCATATGTCAGAAGAACGTTCTTTCCGTATGGTCTTAAGGCTTCATCCAGATGGGAAATGGCCCCCTTGCCGAAGAATACCTTTGTCGGTATGTCATGTACGAAATTTTCCATGTTATTCTCCTTGTCATTTCACCTTCAGCTGTCTGTAGAGATATTCCTTAAACAGCTGCGCTTTCAGTTTTGAACAGATGTAGGCATTCGCCCGTTTTCCTGTATGATGATCCCTGTCTACATAGAGGGTGCCGTATGTATCCGTGTTCGAAATATCCGTTTCGCAGTAATACCGGTCACAGATGTCGATGCATTCCGGATACAGGGCGGCAGCCATGGCCGCAGGATCGGCCATATCCAGATAATCGTCATGGAAACGTTCCCTGTTGAGCACCATCAAAGGATGATTGATGTCCATGCAGAACTTTCCTAACGGACCGCTTTCCCTGATCATCTTTATCTCTTCCGGTTTCAGCATCGCTTCACCCAAACAGGCATCCCAGCCGACAAAGATCAGCGGTTCAATCCCGGAATCAAGAACGATCTGACAGGCTTCCGCATCCTGCCAGATATTGAACTCGGCAGTCGGCGTGACGTTCCCTTCTCCCAGACCGGAAGATCCCATCATGACGATCCTGTTTGCTCTCTTCATCGTTTCCGGATCAAGCATGATCGCTTTGGCGATGTTGGTCAAAGGTCCCAGGGTAATGATGTCGATTTCTTTGTCGTCGTGAGTTCTCAACGCTTCCAGGATCTTATCCACGGCATTTCCCTGAGATTCTTTCAAAGAATAATCAACCAGATCAAGATCGCCCATCCCGTCGTTTCCGTGTTCCTCAAGCGCACCTGCCCATTCTCTCTTGAGCATCTCGTTGCAGCCCTTGTAGACCGGAGGACAGTATGTTCCGGTTTCCTTTATGACCGTCAGGGTATTCGCCGTTGCCTGATCCACTCTTACGTTGCCTGTAACCGTGGTAAACATCAGGATCTCGAC
>JAFONG010000142.1 GCA_017418585.1 Erysipelotrichaceae bacterium
GGCATCCGGAGGCGGAGGATTTACGATGCTGAAGGAAGCCGAAACCGTAAAGGAGATACAGCGCAATGTCGTCGAAATCATCGCCGACTACATCACAAAGGCCAAGGTCATCGACTTTGAACCTGTACATAACATAGAGATTGAGATCTAAAGTGATCTCAATCTTTTTGTAAAAAGATATAATATTGATAACAAGAGGTCCGGTTATGATTCTAGAAAAGATAGACAGAGAAATACTTGAACTGGCGGATAAGGCCGACAAAGAACTGAAGGATATCTATCAGGATATCGACAGGATCTGTCTTTTGAATTCGGACAGGATCCTTTCGGCTTTTATTGAAAACAGGGTCTCGTATACGGATTTCGCCGATATCAACGGCTACGGCAACTTCGATCCGGGAAGAGACAAGCTGGAGAAGATCTTCGCGACCGTCCTGGGATGCGAGGATGCCCTGGTCAGACCGCAGATCATGAGCGGAACAAGTGCGCTGTATCTGACTTTCTCGGCTTTGCTGAAGCATGGCGATACGATGATCTCTCTCACGGGCATGCCTTACGATTCTCTGCAGGAGATGATCGGCATCTGCGGAGAATCTTCGCAATCCCTGAAAGCAGGCGGCGTCGACTATGAACAGATCGATCTGATCGGCAACGAATTCGATGAAGAGAAGATCCTGGATAGACTAAAAAGAAAAGATGTCAGGCTGGTCGAGATACAGAGATCCCGCGGCTATTCGCAAAGAACATCTTTATGTATCGACAAAATAGAACGGCTGATCAGAAAGATCAGAGAAGTCAACAGCGATGTCATCATCATGGTCGACAACTGTTATGGCGAACTGGTGGAAGAAAGAGAACCGGGACATGTCGGAGCGGATATCGTTGTCGGTTCACTGATGAAGAATCTGGGAGGCGGTATCGCTTCAACCGGAGGATATATCGCCGGAAGAAAGGATCTGATCGCCATGGTGGCGGACCGCTTCTCTGCCCCAGGTATCGGCAAGGATCAGGGAGCCAACTTCAATCTGAACAATTCTTTCTTCAAGGGAATCTTCATGGCACCGAATGCGGTAAGAGGCGCTCTGAAGACTGCTGCGTTTACCGCCTACATGCTGGAGAAGCTGGGATATAAGAACGTATCTCCAAGATATGACGAAAAACGGACCGATCTGATCCAGACGGTAGAACTGGGAAACGAACAGGATCTTGTTCTGTTTACCCAGGGCATTCAGGAATCCTCCCCGATCGATTCGTTTGTAAAGGTCCTGCCGGCATCGATGCCCGGCTATCCGTTTGATGAAGTCATGGCCTGCGGCGCTTTCACCCAGGGAAGCACGATCGAGCTGAGTGCGGATGCACCGGTCGTTCCGCCTTATGCGCTGTACATGCAGGGCGGGCTGTCCTACGAATACGGAAAGCTGTCGGTCATGCTGGCGCTGACCAATATCAGAAAACGGAATTAAAACATCCATCGTCTCTGAGACAGTTTATCGCAATGCTTTCCTGATATAGCGCGCTGAAACATCTGGTAGAATAATGCCATATGAGAATAAAACATGTTAAAAAGATATATCCTGTTTCTGAAAAAACATCCGCTCGTCACTGCAGCGGTAGCCATCGTCTATGCGATGGTATGTATTAAAACGATCCATACAAGCACGCACCTTGAAGCCTTCATTTTGAGGACGCTGCTGTGCGGTGCCATGACCTTTTTCCTGTATCAGATCTCGGGAGACAAGACTCTGGCAGCCAGCTACAATTCGACCTGGTATGTCATCAAGGTCGGAATGGGTTACTGGATCTTTGCTCTGCCTCTGGGTGTGATGGGATTATTCAACGCCATAGAATATCCTGCCTGGGACAGTCCTATTAACGCTCTTTGGGTATTCCTGATGTTCGTGTTTGTCGGTCTGTTTGAAGAGATGGCTTTCCGGGCCGTCATCAACGATGCGATCATTTACCGGTTCCGAGACAAGAAGTATGTTTTTGTCTTAAGTGCGATTGTGTCTTCTTTGGCCTTCGGTGCAGCTCATATCGTCGGTGCCGAACTGACTGACATCTGGGCGATCGTACAGGCGGTAGGCAAGACCCTTCAGGCCGGTATCTTCGGTCTGGCCGTTCTTTTCCTTTACTGGAAGACGAGAAACATCTGGGCGTGCGGCATCATCCACGGAATCTATGACTTCCTGCTGTCGATCCGCGACTGTTTCTTCAATGTTCCAATAGATAAAATGTCTTATGTTCTTTCGGGAGAGGGAGGCAAGACGGCCGCCATTGTATATGCGGTAATCACGCTGATTGAACTGTTCCTCTTCTGGATCATCTACCGGAAGATCGGCAAGAAGATCGATTATCAGAAAATCAGAGAAGAATGGTAGGAAGATAGACAGTCTGTCTGAAATAAAAAAAGTCCTTGCTAAGGACTTTTTTGTTTGTCTTTTTAGGAATTCTATTCACTGATGATCGCTTTGCCCAGCATGATCCTTGAAATCTTCCGGAAGCAGTTCGTAATCCACGGACGACTGCGGGCTGCCGAGCTGGTCTATCCAGGAATCTTTGTTGATACTGAGTTTTCTGAACCCAAGCAGTTCATAGACGTGTCTGGCCCGATGATTCTTTTCGTTTGTATCCAGAACGATCTTTTCATATCCCATACGGAAGAGTTCTCTTATCAGCAGGCTCAGACAGATCCTGCCCAGTCCTTTATTCTGATAGTCTTCTTCACAGATCTTGATGCCGATTTCGGCGATATGGTCACCCTTGTTTCTGTAACTCATCTCGCCGATCGGAACGCCCCGGTAATCGATGATCAGTCTTCTTCTGCTGTCATCGTTGTCGGTCGCAATCGATTTTTCTATCTCTTTCGCCGTCGTACCTAGACCCAAAGGAAAGCCGGCATGGGCCATGACGTTTCCGTCATTCCACCACTTCGCCAGCTGTTCACAGTCTTTCTTTTCGGCATTCCGGATGCAGATGTTTTCTTTTTCGATCCTCATCAGCAGCTTCCCATCTGTCCTCCGTCGATACGGATCACGGCATTGTTGATGTAGCCGGCTTCATCCGATATCAGGAACTTCACCAGCGAAGCGACTTCTTCCGGTTTGCCGTATCTTTTTACCAGGATCTTTTCGGTCTCTTCCTTGAGGAACTGTTCGTCGTAGCCTTCCAGTTCTTTCTCTGTTCCGATGAATCCCGGAGCGATGGCGTTGACATGGAC
>JAFONG010000023.1 GCA_017418585.1 Erysipelotrichaceae bacterium
ACTCGAATCCGAGTCTGTTGACGGATTCAACTTTGATGGATGGAACCCATGGCATGTTCCTGGAACGGATACATTAAGAATGTATGGCTTCTGGGTAAACAGCAAACCGGTTCTTAAGGCACCAATGCTTAGAGCCGGCGGTGTCGTATTCTCGACAGGTTCCCCTTGGAGTTATGGCAACAGCTTTGGCTATATTGGCACTAGAGAATATCTGATCGGAGGCATGGACGCTTACTGTGTTGAACCAAGCAAACATGTCCCTGCGATTGGTGAAGGTTATTCTGCTGCGGGTTCAGATGGCGGAAGAGCAGCCGAAATTATTGCGTATGGCGTTAGCCACGGAAAATCCCATGGCGTCATTCAGGCAGCTCTGGATAATGAATTCCACGGCCCTGGATCTGCATGGTGTGATGGTGAAACACCGGATCCGTCTTCTTGGACGATGGATGGTTATGGCTATTCCGTCAGTCTTTGGTCTCCTGATACGGACGGTGGTGCTCAGACATTTGCAACATCACCTGATTATTGGCCTTTAGGGGGCTTTGTAAAAGTCTGTAAGAGATCGGCCGAAATCAATGGCGTTAATTATGCGTCTTCGTTCCCGAACAACTATTCACTAGCAGGCGCTGTTTACGGTGTTTATTCCAACTCCGCATGCACAAGCCTTGAAGCTACAGTTACAACAGGTGGCTCTGGCGAATCCAACCAGACCGGTGCATTGGATCCCGGAACCTATTATGTAAAGGAAATCTCTCCTTCACCGGGTTTCTTGATTGATCCGAATGTATATCCGGTATCTGTCACAGCAGGTAATACATCATCTATAACTTCAACCGAAAAGCCAATCAACGACCCAATGGCTGTTCAGCTTTTCAAGAAGGATAGAAGAGAATCAAAATGGGTGAATCACCTCGACGAAGCACAGTTTACTGTCAAGTATTACGATGCTAAAACAAATGATCCGACAAGTGGCACCCCGAAGCTAACGTTTGTTTATAAGTGTGATTATAACGAAGATGGTGATGTGTATTCTTTCTTTGGAAATCCAGATTATATTGTAGGCGGCGATGATGTAACGCCATATATTATTGACGGTAGAATATATTTCCCATTAGGAACATTCACAATCGAAGAAACCACAGCTCCGCAATTGTTTGCAGCAGATCCGAACACCTATGTTGGTCACATTACCCAGAACGGTGAATTGGCAAACGAGGCTGTTGACCATTATATTGATGAAAACGGTACAGTCAATGAACTGACTGACGGATCAGCGTGGATCCTGGAAATCGACAACGTCGATCTGACACAGAACGAAGAATTGCAGACTGTAGTTCTTCAGATCCAGAAGGTTGATCTTGAAACAGGAAAAGCCGAACTTCCGGAAGATCACATCACCAACACTGCAACCTTGGCCGGTGGTGTCTTCCATGTCTGGAGGATCGGTGAATACAACACCGACAAGGATAATCCGCAGATCATCGACATCACGCCGGTTGACTATGGCACGATTACGACAAACGAGGACGGCATTGCCGAACTCAAGTTCGAGCGTGTCAATGGTCAAGACACGGAAGATGGATTATTGCCTGGCAAGTTTAGAATCGTTGAGGAAAAGGCTCCAAACGGTTTTGCATTGAAGCCGACTCTAGCCGAAAACACCTATGAACTGCTTGCTCCGGTAACGGAAAGAAACACTGCTACATTCAAATATTCAATGGATATCGCGAACAAACTGACCCGTATTCAGATCGAAAAGCTCGATCAGAACGGTGATCTGGTATCCGGCGAAGCTACAGCTACGATCCAGCTGATCGAAACTGAAACAGGCCGTGTTGTTTACGAATTTGTTGCCGACGGTCAGGCACACATGATCAAAGGCTTAACAACTCTGATGAACTATCACTTACATGAACTTTATGTCGCTCCTAACTACAAGCTGGCGATCGACAAGGAAGTCAATGTCATCGATGAGAACGACTCAGAGCTGCACGCATC
>JAFONG010000024.1 GCA_017418585.1 Erysipelotrichaceae bacterium
CTGCTGGAGATCTACGAAGATCTGGAATATGAAATGTACAGCGACATCATGAGCCATTACAGAGACATGAAAGAGACATATAGCAAAGTCAGAGGTATTTTCAATGCGTGACTGTGTCGTCGTTGGCGCAGGACATGCGGGCGTTGAAGCCGCAATGTCTCTGGCCCATGCCGGAAAAGATACCGTCCTGGTCACGATCAAGCTGAACCACATCGCCAAGATGCCATGCAACCCATCGATCGGCGGACCTGCCAAGGGTGTCGTGGTCAGGGAGATCGATGCCTTGGGAGGCGTGATGCCGAAGATCGCCGACAGGACGGCGCTGCAGTTCAAGATGCTCAACACCACAAAAGGTCCCGGCGTCTGGAACATGCGCGTACAGTCGGATAAGCTGGAATACTCTAAGGCTATGGCCGATCTGTGCATGCACACAAAGAACCTGACGGTCATCGAAGACATCGTCGAAGAAGTCATCTGTGAAGACAATGCTTTTAAGGCGGTCAGACTGCAGAAAAACGGCATCATTGAAGCCAGAGCCTGCATCTTGACGACCGGAACATACATGGATTCCACGGTCATGATCTCATCCGATACCAGATCGGAAGGTCCGGACGGCGACAGGACGACAAAAGACTTGAGCGAATCTTTGAGAAAGCTGGGAATCAGACTGTTTAGACTGAAGACCGGAACGCCGCAGAGAGTCCTGACTTCATCGATCGATTTTTCTAAGACGAAATACGAACCAGGTGCGGACGAGTTTCTACATTTTTCCGAAGAAACGAAACGGGAAGACGTTCTTCCGGCAGAGAAACAGATCCCGTGCTATCTGACCTATACGACGCCTGAGACTCTGGAAATCATCAGAGAAAACCTGAACAAATCTTCGATGTATTCCGGAGTAGTGAAAGGCGTAGGGCCACGCTACTGTCCTTCCATCGAAGACAAGGTCGTCAGATTCGCCGACAAGCCAAGACACCAGCTCTTCCTGGAACCGGAATCCCTTTCTCTGGATACCACCTACATTCAGGGATTCTCCACCTCCATGCCTAGGGATGTGCAGGAGAAGATGGTCCATTCCCTGATCGGGCTGGAGAACGCCAAGATCATCAAGTACGCCTATGCGATCGAATACGATGCCGTAGATCCTTTGCAGGTAAAACCGAACCTGGAACTCAAGAACATCAATAATCTTTTCATCTCCGGGCAGATCCTGGGAACTTCCGGTTATGAAGAGGCAGCCGGACTGGGCATCATGGCAGGCATCAACGCCAGAAGAAAACTGGATCACGAAGAACCTTTCATCCTGAAAAGAGATGAATCCTACATCGGTGTCATGATCGACGATCTGGTAACCAAGGGAACAAGCGAGCCATACAGGCTCCTGACATCCAGAGCGGAATACAGACTGCTTTTAAGACACGACAACGCCGATCAGAGACTGCTGAAATACGGATACGAAAACAGACTCATCAGTGAAGAGCGATATCGGAAATATCTGCACAAGATGGAAGAAATTTCCGGAATGAAAGAAGAACTCAAGGACATGAGTGTCGATAAAGACAGCGGCGTCAACGAATATCTGGAAGAGCTCGGCTATGAGAACAGCCATCAGTCTTTCAATGCCTATGAACTGCTGAAAAGACCGGGTGTGCAACTGTGGAAGATCCTGGATCTTATGAAAGAAGAATACGATCCCGAGATCGCCAGACAGGTCGAGATAGAAATCAAGTACGAGGGGTATATCCTGAAGGCCAGGAAAGAGGCCGACCGGATGCGAAAGATGGACAACATCGCTCTTCCGGAAGACATCGATTATCTGAATGTGGACAATCTTGCCCTGGAAGCAAGACAGAAGCTGGACAAGATACGTCCGGCATCCCTGGGCCAGGCATCCAGAATATCCGGGATCAATCCAAGCGACATCCAGGTCCTGGCGATTTATCTGAAACAGAGACAGAAAGAAAGATCAGAATGATCTTTTCTTTTATGGATTCTTTCCGAATGTCCGATATAAATTGGTATACTAATACTGATAAAGGAGAATCAATATGGAATATGAAATCATCGGGGGATCCTTCCCTGCAGTTAACGTTACTTTAGAAAAAGGCGAGACTGTATTTACGCAGTCCGGTGCCATGGCATGGTCGGACATGAACATTTCGATGGAGACCAATGCGGAAGGCGGTCTGCTGAAGTCTCTTGGCAGAGCTCTCTCCGGGGCAAGCCTGATGTTTGTCAGACATACAGCCATGGAAGATGATGCGAACATCACGTTCTCCGCAAGTTTCCCGGGCGAGATCAGAGAGTTCAAAGTCGATGCGGATCATGAATACATCGCGCAGAAATCGGCTTTCCTGGTAGCCGAGGAAGGCGTAGAGGTAGACGCTACGGTATCCAAGTCTTTCTGGGCAGGTCTGGTAGGCGGTGAAGGCATCATCCTGCAGCGCTATTCCGGCGACGGCTCCATTCTGGTGGAGATCGACGGTTCTGTCGTTGAACTGGATCTGGAACCGGGTCAGCAGATCAAGATAGAGACCGGACATGTGGCATTGTTCGAATCGACTGTACAGTATAACGTAGAATCCGTTAAGGGATTCAAGAACATTCTGTTTGGCGGACAGGGTCTTTTCCTGACGACACTGACCGGTCCGGGCAAGGTCTATCTGCAGACGCTGACAGCCCAGGACATGGCACAGAAACTGATCCCGTTCATTCCGACATCAACCGTCTCAACTTCATCAGGCGACAAGTAATCCATGATCAGGCTGTTCGCTGCCGATCTGGATGGAACGCTGCTGAACGAAGATTCACAGCTGGATAAGGAAACCATCGAAGCCATAAGGGCCTTCCAGGAACAGGGAGGAACCTTTATGGTGGCTACAGGAAGAAATTCCTGGGAAGTCGAACAGATTACAGACAATTTCCCGGATACGGTCTACAACTGCGTCAACGGGTCCCTGCTTTGCGATTCAAAGGGCAGGAAGATCATTTCTTATGCACTGGATGAAGAAACGGCAGATGTTTTTGAAAGCTTCATCCGGGAACGCGGCTATGCCGTTCTGTATCATGGGGAAAAGAGCAGACACTGCAATCTTTCCATGGAAGAACTAAGAAATACCGTTGTCGGATATCTGGTCGCTCAGAAGAATTATCTTCCGGAAAGGGCGCAGGATTTCTTCCGTTACATGTTTGAAGACGGGAAAACAGTTTATTCTTCCTCGTTAAAGAATCTTGCATCCGAGCGCATCCTGAAGCTGGAGATCTTTTTCATTTCAGAGGACAGATACCGGGATCTCATTGAAACATGCCGGCATGTTTTCCATGGATGCAACGTCACCAACGGCTCGTTCTTCAACAACATCGAGATCACCAGTCCCGATTCGGGAAAAGGAAAACTGATCAGGGAGTACTGCCGTATTTCCGGGATCGGGGAGGATGAAACGGCAGTGATCGGAGACGGCGGCAACGATCTGGAAATGCTGAGCGGTTTCAGGAATTCCTATGCCATGGGCAATGCCCCGAAAGAAGTCAAGGAAGCGGCGGCGCATGTGGCGGATGACAACCGGCACCATGGTGCAGCCAAGGTTATAAGAGAGATCTGCAGAAGAAACAGGGAGGAAGCGAATGCGTAAGATCATCATTGATACGGACTGCGGTTCCGATGATGCGGTAGCGATCGTTATGGCCTTAAGGGATCAGAGCGTCGAGATCCTGATGTTTACCACGGTTACAGGCAACGTAAGAGTGGATCAGGCAACGGCGAATACCCTGACGGTCATAAAGGAAACCGGAACATACTGTCCTCCGGTCTACAAGGGCTGCAACGAGATGCTCAAGAGAGAA
>JAFONG010000143.1 GCA_017418585.1 Erysipelotrichaceae bacterium
TATGGTTCTTGGCAATCATGAATTCGATGCCGGAAGAGAAGATCTGGAACAGTGCATTCAATGGGGCAGCCGTTATTATCCGATGCTGTGCGCCAATGTCGCATATCAGGACAATGATCGGTTGATTGCCGGCATCAGGCCATATGTCATTCTGGAAAAAGAAGGAATCCGTATCGGTGTTTTAGGCTTAACAAGCGCCTATACGCCGTATATGGTTGAAAAGAGTTCTTTCTCTGATTTCAGAATGCTGGACAGCGTTGAAACGATCAGACACTATGTTCCAAAGATGAGAGAAGAGGGAGCGGAAATCACCGTCCTGCTGACTCATTTTCCTTTCTATCCGAATGAGACAGGGGAACTGTTTGAATGCCTCGAGCAGATCAAGGATCTCGATATCGATGTCTTTATCGGCGGTCATATTCCCGGCGATTATGCAGCCGTAAAGGAGAAATGCGCAATCGTAAAAGGCGGTTTCCACGGAGTTTCTCTTTGTCATGTGGCGCTGTATTTCGATGATGAGAAAAGAGAAACGGTCTCAAAAGAAGCGGAAATCATCGATGTTAAGAAAGGACCGTTTGGATACGACGAAAGACTGGATGCCTTTGTTAAGGAAACGACAAGAGATTACGAATACTATTTTACGGATGTCATCGCTGAAGCCGAGGAGGACATAACGATGCGTCTGTCTGCGGAATCCCCGATGGGAGATCTGCTGAGCGATGCGATGCGGAAAGCTGCCGGAACGGATTTTGGCTATTTCAACTGCACCAGCTGCGGCAGAATGATTCCGAAAGGGCCTCTGACCCGTTATTCCATTCAGAAAGCGATCGCCTTTAATGAAAAACTGCAGGTTACGGAAATGAAAGGTTCGGATCTTTATGATCTGTTTGAACTGGTTCACAGACCCGAGATCTTCGGCAACAACGCCGAACTGATGTTTTCCGGTTTGAAGATAAAAATCGATCATACCCGGCCTGCCGGACATAAAGTCGTGTGGATCAAAGACCTGAACGGAAAAGACATCGATCCTGACTGTTCTGTAAGTGCTGTCACCAGCAAGTACATGTCTACCGGAGGCAACGGTACAAGAAGCTTCGCGGAAAGATTCCGCTGGAGAGAACTGGACATAAAGATACATGATGCGATCGCAGACTATCTGCTAAGAAAGGGGAGAATCAGGGGGGAAATGGATGGACGCTATGAGTTCATCGGATCTCCGGAAAACGACAATTCTCCATGGTAGGAAATGATTCAAATCAACATACTTTCACATGCCGATTATTCCGGCAGAATCAGAAAAGACGAAGAATCCAGCGGACTGGATCATTTCGCAAGAGCGATCGGCAGGATCCGAGATCAGGATCCCGAGCATTGTCTTCTGCTGGATGCCGGAGACAACATCTCCCATCTGCTGTGGGGCGATTTCATTCCGGAAGCGATCAGGATTCTGAAAACCGACGTTTTTGAACTGGGCAATCACGAATTCGACCGGGGTGAAAAGGATCTGGAAGCAAGAATCGCCAGGTTCAATGATCAGACAGCTGTCGTATGTTCCAATATTGTAAAGAAAAAGGATGACTCTTTCGTAAAAGGAGTCAGGCCTTACGTTTTGCTGAATAAAGGCGGAGTCAGATATGGCATTCTGGGTTTATGTACCGAATACACTCCGTTCATGGTTACCAAGCCGATGATAGAACCTTTCAAGGTTCTGGACAGTGTAGAATGTGCCAGAACATATATCCCGCAGATGCGAAACGAAGGTGCCGAGATCATCATTGTTCTGACTCATTTCCCGTTCTATGCGGACCATACCGGCGAGCTGTTTGAAGTCTTCAATCAGATCAAGGACCTGCATCCTGACGTGATGATCGGCGGACATATCCCGGGAGATTTTGCGGAAGTGATAGATAGATGCGCCATCACGAAAGCCGGGTTTGGCGGAAGAAGTCTTGGTCATGTGACGATCCGTTTTGATGAAGAAAAAAGAGAAGTCGTTTCTAAGGAAGCGGAAATCATCGATGTCATGAAGGAAGATGAATCCGACCCTGAGACAGCAAGGATCCTGAACGAAGTCCTGCAGCCTCATTTGTATTATTTCGAGGAAGCCATGGCGGAAGTCAAAGAAGACATTCCAATGCGGCTGGATTTTGAATCGGAGATGGGAGATCTTTTAAGCGATGCGGTCCGAGAAGAATTCAGTGCGGACTTTGCCTATTTCAACTGCACCAGCTGCGGAAGATTCCTGTCGAAGGGACCGCTGACCAGATCATCCATTGCAAAAGCAATGGGATTCAATGACTATCTGTATACATCGGAATATACAGGTCAGGATATCTACGATCTTTTTGAACATGTTCATTATCCGGAACGTTTCGGCAACAACGGCAATATCATGTTTTCCGGATTAAGAGTGAAAATGGATCATACGAAACCTGCAGGTCGGAAAGTAGTGTGGATCAGAAAAGAAAACGGGGAAGATGTGAAGCCTGAAGAGACGTTTACAGTTGTGACATCCGAATACATGTCTACCGGCGGAAACGATACAGGAGAGATCAGCGGCAGAGTAAAATGGAGCAATACCGGCATCAGGATCCACGATGCATTGTGGAGCTACTTCAGCCGCTTTAAGATCATAGAAGGAAAAAAAGACGGACGTTATTTCTTCATCGGAACACCGGAAAACGATAACAGCCCGTGGTAAATCAATTAAGATATCTTCATAAAAAAACCTGTCTTTTGACAGGTTTTTATTATGTTTTGCTAGATATGCCTTCTGAGTGTGTCTTCTACCAGATCCCAGAATCTGTCCAGATCGATGCTTAGCCCAACGGTGACGTTCGGCTTCCTGTGATATCTGTTGTTAGCATCGCATATCGTTCTGCCATATCCCGGACCGTAGCGGTTCGTATCGATTTCCACAAACATATCCTGTGTATGATACAGTTCTGGAGCAACCAGATAAGTAACGGCAGTGACGTCGTGAACTGGACCCGCATCAAGACCGTTTACGGCCTGTGAACTGAAGGTAAAACGCATGATGTCGCCAAACAGTTTTCCTGCCTTGTTTCCGATGCCTTCCATTCTTTCAATGATCTGCATGTTTGCCAGAGCGGTATTGGTCAGATCCAGCGGCATCATCGTGATCTTAACGTCTGAAGTGAAAACGACGTGAGCGGCTTCCGGATCGGCATAGATGTTGAATTCGGCAGCCGGTGAAGCGTTGCCCAAGCCGACGGCACCGCCCATCAGTACGATCTCCTGGATCTTAGGAATGATCCTTGGCTCCATTCTCATTGCCGTAGCGATATTGGTCAAAGGTCCGACCGGGACCAGCGTAATATCGCCGTCGCTTGCCATCAAGGTATCGATCAGATACAGAACGGCATGCTTATCTTCGGCCTTTTTATGCAATTCACCGAAAACCGGACCGTCCAGTCCTGTTTCGCCATGTACATCATCGGCAACATACTGTTCCCTGACCAGCGGCAGACTCATGCCGCCGTAGACAGGCACATCCAATCCCAGATGGTCCGCTACGTTTAGAGTGTTTTTAAGTGTCTTAGGCAGGGTCTGATTCCCGGCAACGACAGTCACACCCAGCAGTTCAATGTCGGGATGTTTCGAAGCGACCATCAGGGCGATCGCATCATCATGTCCGGTATCACAGTCAAGTATCATTTTTCTTTTCATGATCTATTCCTCTTTTCACTCTAATCATAGTATGATAAAGACAGGAAAAATAGGAGATATATCCTATTTGCGGAATCATGGAAAAGACATACGATCAGAATACAGTCAAAAACTATCTGAATACAAAAGGCTATCGGAATTATTTCTCGGAAGAATTCGATAAAGACGTGTTTGTTATTAGAGCAGGTCCAGGAGAGACTCTGATCGATCAGGGGGACGAAGCCGTGAACCTGTATTATCTGATCGAAGGAAAATGCAGAGTGAAGACGGTAAATCAGGAAGGGAAATCGTTTATCCTCAATACCATCATCGCTCCGGCACTGGTGGGGGAGATTGAACTGATCACAGAAGATGTATCTTTCTCTGTAGAAACAATAGACCGCTGCACATTGATCGCTCTGCCGCTGGCTTCCTGCAGACAAAAGCTTCTGAATGACCGTCGCTTCCTTCTTCGCCTTTGCGAACTCCTGACGGAAAAAGAAAGGGAACACGCCCTGAAACTGGTGCAGTATACTTCCTATCCTTTGGAGAACAGATTATCCGCCTTCATACTTGAAAACGCATTAAACGGAAAACTGTCCTTAAGAAAGACGGTCATCGCCGAAAGTCTGGGCGTATCCTACCGGCATCTGGAAACGGTTATGAAAGACTTCATAGAAAAAGGAATACTAAAAAAAGACAGATTTGTCTATACGGTCATGAATAAAGATGAATTGATAAAAAAAGCGGAAGTTCTGGACATATTCTAAAAGAATTTGAAAAAACTGTTTTTCATCACCTGTACAACGGTTTTTATGGGTTTTTCGTTGTTTTGGATGTGTTTTCACATGGAACTCGATCAAACAAAACAAAAAGCCCGTAAACCGGGCTTGATTCTCTCTGGCTGCGGATGAAGGAGGTTTCCTTTGAAACACGCACCATACGTGACATTGTAACGACTTATTTGATCTATTCTTCAAAACCTTTATTTTAAAGGTTTTTCTTTTAGTTTCGTATCTTCAGTTTGTTTGA
>JAFONG010000144.1 GCA_017418585.1 Erysipelotrichaceae bacterium
GAAAGCCATTGAACTTGATCTGATGAAGGAATACCGTTATCTGTCTAATCTGTATTCCGCCAAAGGCGGTCTGTATTATACGGAGACGATTGCGGATATCGCAAACAACGACTATGTACAATATCTGCACCGTCTTGAACCGGAAGGAAAGAAAGACTGCGTCGTTTACGGACCGCAGAAACGTATCGCCTCTTTTGTGCTGAACGATGATGTCGTGATCAGAAAAAGCACAGAAGGCGAAACGGTAGGGACTCTCTATTATCTGCTGGGTGAAGAAAAAGAGTTCCTAAGACTTCCTCTGGCTTCTCAGGATCTGAAAGATCTCAACGAGAACTGCTATCTGGTAGAAGCGGAAACGGACCGCAGATGTCCCGACTACTATCTTCTGTGCGAAGAAGAAAGAAAAGCTTTCCATGAAAAGAGCAAAGAAGACGACGATTATCTGATCCTGAACGAGTATCCTTTCTTCTATAACGGTACAGGATTCATCAACGGAAAAAGAAACTCGCTGTTTCTTGTAGACAAGAAGACAAGTGAGCTGTGCCGTATCACGCCGGAAACGATGGATGTGGAAGGCGTCGAGATAAACAATGGAAAGATATACATTCTGGCGAACGACTACGAATCGACGAAGAAGATGTTTTCATCGGTATACTGCTACGACCCTGAAAAGAAAGAACTTGAAACGCTGTACAAGAACGAGAAGGCCTTCATCAGGCGCCTTCTGATCGTTCATGACAAAGTCTTTGTATCCGGTTCTTTTGATACCTGCATCTCAGGACATTCTTTCTATGAAGTAAAGGACAACGATCTGAAACTGGCGTGTCCAAGCGAATGGATGTTCTACAACTCGATCGGCAGCGACTGCCGCTATGGCAAGATGCACGGCCTGGTATACAGGGACAAGGATGCCTACATGATTACGGTCGACAAAGAAAGATCGATCGTCGTGCGTTTTGACGGACAGACCCTGACTCCAATCAGCGATGGCGAAGGGTCGGTTGACGACATGGCTTTCCTGAACGGCAGACTTTATGTGATCGCAATGAAAGACATGAAGCTGCAGGAGGTTTATGAAGCTCCTTCCTTTGAGCAGCTGAGCTATGTGAACGAGGAAGTTCTCAAAGACAGATATGTCGCCAGACCGGAAAGATTTACCTGTTTCAACGTGGACGAGATCGTCGGCTGGGCACTGAAACCGATCGATTACGATCCTTTGAAGAAATATCCGATGATCCTGGATATTCATGGAGGACCTAAGACGGCCTATGGCGAAGTCTTTTATCACGAAATGCAGGTATGGGCATCGAAGGGTTATTTTGTCGTCTTCTGCAATCCGCACTGTTCGGACGGAAGAGGGGACGCGTTTGCGGACTATCTGAAGCATTATGGAGCGACGGATTACGACGACATCATGGCCTTTGTGGACAAGGCGCTTGAGCTTTATCCGATCGATCCGGAGCGTCTTGCGGTAACCGGAGGTTCCTATGGCGGATACATGACCAACTGGATCGTCACCCATACCGACAGATTTAAGGCCGCCGCTTCACAGCGTTCCATCTCCAACCGTGTCGCAGACTTCTATTATTCCGATTACTCCTACGATACGACTTACGAGAACGGCATACCCCTGGACGAGAAAGCCATTGAACTGTTCTGGGATCGTTCTCCGCTGAAGTATGTTGAGAACGCGGTGACACCGACCCTGTTCATCCAGTCTACGGAAGATTTTCGCTGTCCGTTCCCGGAAGCGCTGCAGCTGTTCTCAGCCCTGAAATGGAAAGGCGTTGAAACCAGGATCTGCGGATTCAAGGGCGAAAACCACGAACTGTCCAGATCGGGAAAGCCGCTGCATCGTCTAAGAAGACTGAGCGAGATTACCGACTGGCTGATGAATCATACAAGATAAAAAAGACCGCTGGTAAAGCGGTCTTTTCTTATCTATGATCTGTATTTCTTAAACACCGATTTCGAACATGTCTCTTGGGAACTTGGACAGCGATACGGCGCCGTCTTCGGTTACCAGTACCATGTCTTCGATACGCATGTACATGATACCGTAGAAGATCATTTTCGGTTCGCTGCAGAAGATCATGCCCGGTTTCAGGATGTAGTCTACGCCATTGTTGACGAGCGGATGTTCGTGGCAGTCGATGCCGATCTGGTGTCCCAGTCCTCCGCTGTCGCGGAAACGCAGGTAATCCTGATAGCCGTATTCGCTTACTCCTTCCAGAACGTAGCCGTAGAGCTGATTGATGTTGGTTTCATAAGGTTTGATCCTGGAGATCATGTTGAGCTGTCCGTGATGCAGAGCCTTATAGCCTTCTTTTACGATTTCCGGAGCTTCGCCGTAATAGAGAGATCTGCCCCAGTCGGAACAGTAGCCCTTGTGCATGAAACCGATATCGAAAGCGATGCCGGTTCCTTTTACCAGTTTCTGTTCTCTGTCGTAATCGAACGGGATCTCGACAGGCATCTGGTTTCTGGTCTTGAAACCGATGGTCGGAGGGAAAGAGAAATCGTCGATGTCGTGACTGAATCCGTACTGCATCAGTTCGTCTTCGGCTTCGCGCATGGTCATGCCTTCACGGAAATTCTTTACCACATGCATCACGGCTTCATCGGAAAATTCCGCCATCCATCTCATATGTTCAATTTCCTTGGCATCCTTGATGCAGCGGATATCGTCCCAGATCTCTTCCGCCAGTTCTGTTTCGATCGAAGGGTCGATGGCATTCAGCGTCTCCGTAAGCCACTTGTTCTGATCGGAACCAATGCCGATCTTTTTCCCTTTCACGATCGGAGCAAGAGTATCTTCCATCTGATCCATGTAGGAAATGACGACTTTACAGCCGGGGAAACAGTCTCTGTTGCGCGGTATTGTGACCATCGTAAGTTCGCCGTCTTTATCCAGATACGCCAGAGCTTCCGGGATCTCGTAAGCGGTGGTAGAGCCAGGCATGTTCTTCATGCAGGAACGCTGCCAGAAGAACTCCGTGGTTTCGGCGATATACTGCAGATTGGCTCCCGTACCAAACAGAACGGCGTCCAGTCCGTTGTCGATAAGAGCCTTCGTACACTTCTGTCTTCTTGTACTTAACATAGCTTTATTCTCCTTATTAATACAATAGCACAAAAACGATATTTATGAAACATTTTTCATAAATGGAAAGATTTACAATTTGAGTGAAAATATCTTGAAAATCATAATAGAAAAAGTTATCATTTATTTATTATTATGTAAGAATATGATACCTGAGGGAGGAGGGCTTAGATGCTGAAATACATTACCAAAAGGTTAGTGTTGGGAGTATTTACGATGTTCGTCCTGATCACCATCGTCTTTTTTGGCATGAAAGCCATGCCGGGCAGCCCTTTTTCCAGAGACAATAAAGCGATCGCTGCCGAGACTTTGAGAGCCCTGGAAGAGAAGTACGGACTGGATAAACCGGTTACGGAACAGTATGTGATCTACATGAAGAACGTGCTGAAAGGAGACTTCGGCGTTTCGATTTCCAAGAAAGGTCAGCAGGTTTCCGAGATCATCAAGCTGCGTCTTCCGGTCACGGCCAAGCTTGGCGTGATTGCCTTTGTCTTCAGTGTTGTACTGGGAATTACCCTAGGCGTGCTATCGGCTCTGACCAGACACCGCTGGATCAATTCCATCATCACCGTATTCACGACGATCGGCGTTTCGGTGCCGGGCTTCCTGCTTTCACTGCTGATGATGGTCCTGCTGGCGGTAAAACTGAAACTGCTTCCGATCATCGGCCTGAATACTCCGGCCAGCTATATCATGCCGGTACTGGCGCTGTCTTTCAGCCCGGTATCTTCCATTACCCGACTGACAAGATCGTCTTTACGGGATGTCATGTCCAGCGACTATATCACTCTGGCCCGTTCCAAAGGCACGAAGGAATTCTGGGTCGTGCTCAAGCACGGTCTGAAGAACGCTCTGCTTCCGGTCGTAACCTATGCCGGTCCGCTGTTTGCGGGCATGATCACCGGATCACTTACAACGGAGACGCTGTTTTCTATCCCGGGTATCGGTAAAGAATTTACGAACTCGATCTCGAATCGTGACTATACATTGTGCATGGGTCTGACGATCCTGCTGGGAGCTCTGGTCATTGTGATGACCCTGGTCTCCGACCTGGTGGCTGCCATGATCGACCCGCGTATC